>SLQK01000064.1 GCA_007131525.1 Nitriliruptoraceae bacterium
ACCTCGACGGAGCGCAGGCGACCGACGGTCGGCGCCGGTGGCTGGCCGGGATGTCGGCACGGTGCGCGCCCGGCGCGCGAATGGGCGGCCACCCGTGTCCTCCGCGTGGCCGCGCACGCTTGCTGACCGGGATGGACGACACGATGCAGGGTGACCGCCGCCACCAGCTGGCCCGCGAGTTCGACGACGACGAGCTCGCGGGTCTGCTGCTGGCTGCGCGCGGGGACGTGGTCCGGGCGGTGCCCCAGCACGTCGCGCGCGGACACCTCCGCTCGATCCTCACCCTGGCCGGAGCGACCGCGGCGGCGGGGACCGCCGGGGCCGCTGGAGCCGGGGCCGCGGCGGCTGCCGAGGCAGGGACGGCGGCCGGCGCGGGGACCGCAGCAGGTGCGGGGACTGCTGGTGCGGGGATCGGCGCCGGCGGTGCGGGGATCACCGCCGGCGCCGCGACCGCCTCGGGCGCGCTGGCCACGGGGACCACGGTCGCGGCCGGAGCGGGTGGTGTCGCGGTCGCTGCCAAGATCGTGGCTGGCATCGCCGCGGCGGTCGCGGTGACCACCGGCACCATGGCGGTGACCGACAGCCTCCCGGATCCGGCCCAGGCCTTCGTGGCCGACCTCGCTGAGCGGGTCTCGATCGACCTGCCACACCCCGCTGACAGGGCGCCGGACGCACCCGTCGGCTGGGGCGACGCGCCGGGGCTCGAGGTCGCGCCGGGGCAGGACGGGCCACCGGGACGCGACACCGCGCCCGGCCGCGAGACGGCACCGGGACTCGACATCGCCCCAGGGCAGAACGATGCGCCGGGACCCGAGGATGCGCCGGGCCGCGACACCGCGCCCGGGCTCGACGTCGCACCAGGGCAGGACGGGCTACCGGGAAGCGACACCGCGCCCGGCCGCGAGTCGGCGCCTGGCCGCCCGTCGGCGCCTGGCCTCGACCGGGCGCCAGGCCAGGACCCCGAGGTGACCGGGCAGGACCGCCGAGAGGAGGTTCCCGGCCGTGAGCGGCGTCCCGAGCAACCGCCAGGGCAGCAGATCAACCCTCCAGGGCGGGGCAACGCAGCGGAGGCCGACCCGGAGGACGGGGCCGCCGACGCCGAGGGTGACGCGCAGACCGACACCAGCGAGGATGCCACCTCGGGCGATGGCTCGTCCGATGACCGCGAGGCTCCTGCCCGTCCCAACACCCCAGCAGGGGACTGACCCGGCACCGACCCTGCGTGCGGCGAGCTCCCTGCGGAGGCCGTCACTGCTCGTGCCGTGCACGCCGATGCATCACGAGACCTGACCGACGCTGACCGTCGACCGTCGTCCGGCGCCGCCCGTCGGGCTGACGGCTGCGGGACGCCGGATCGGGCGATGTGCACGGGGACAGGTCCACGTGGCCGTCCAGCGGCCGTCGCCGTCCGTGGGGGCCGACGCTCCTAACGTCCCGGGTGCGATCGGCCGCCATCATCCACAGGTGCCGAGACAGCCACTTGCATCGAACACGTGTTCGGCTACTATCGGGTCATGGCACGCGGTGCACCTCCGTCGACGGCCCGGCGGCTCTCGCCGATCCCCCGCGACCGGTCGGTGATGATCCCGGCCAGCTCGGTGCACAGCCAGCTCGATCCGACAGCCACAGCTCAGGGAGAGGGGACGCGGCGATGACGACGCCAACGACGCGGCACACCCCCTCCCCTCACGCGTGGAACCAGCCGAACGACCGACGGTCGCCACAGCGCGCAGCCGCGCTCACCGGCCCGCACGCTACCTCGCCGCCATCGCCGCCATCGCCGCGGCGCCGATCGCCACGCGGTCCGCTGCCGTCATCGACCCGCGCCGCGCGGGCACGCAGGTGGACGACGCTCGCGGCCGAAGCCACCGCCTCCTACGACGCTGCGTCGGACGGGTCGGACGGGTCGGACGCCGGTGCCGACGCCGAGGTGGCGGTCGTCGAGGTGGCCGCCGCGGCAGCCCGCGTGGCTGCGCTCGACACCGATGCCCTGACCAGCGCCGAGCTCGAGGGCCTGGTCGAGGGGCTCCGACGCCCGATGGCACAGCTCGACGCCGCCCGGGCCCGGGCCTTCGCCGACCTCGAGCGGCGCGCCGTCCAGCAGGCACCCAGCAACCGGATCGCCGGCGCCCGCGACGAGCAGCGCCGGCGCAACGCCGAACAGCACCGCCTCTCCCGCTCCGACGCGAAGCGCGCCGCTGAAGCCGGCCGCGCCGCCGCCGACCACCCGGCGACCGGAGCCGCCTTCCGGGAGGGCAAGCTCGGAGCCGAGCATGCCCGGACCATCGGCGACACGCTGCAGCACGTGTCGCCGGATCGCCGCGAGGAGGTCGAGGAGCGACTGCTCTCACTCGCCGAGGACAGCGACCCGAACGCCTTCGGACGAGCCGCCCGCGAGCTGCTCGGCAAGGAGGCACCGGCCAGCGCCGCGCAGGCGGAGCGGCGCCAGCAGCTGCGTCGCTCCGTCAGGATGTCCGACACCCCCGACGGCGGCTTCGCGTTCTCCGGTCTGCTGTACGGCACGGCGGCCGAAGCCGCCCGCACGGCCATCCACGCCTTCCGGACCCCTGACGCGCCCGACGAACACCGCACGACCGAGCAACGCAACGCCGACGCGTTCGAGCAGCTGTGCGAGGTCGCGCTGCGGGTCGGGGACGCCCCGACCCAGCACGGCGTGCGACCCCACATCCTCGTGATCGTCGAGGAGGCCGACCTTCTCGACGCTGGGGGCACCGCCCGGCTCGGACAGTCGGGGCAGCCCGTCACGCTGTCATCCCTGCAGCACCTGCTGTCGGACTGCACGGTGAGCAGGCTCGTCCGGGACGCCGCCGGGACGCCGATGGAAGCCTCCGAAGGTGTCAGGACCGTGCCCCAGGGGCTGTGGCGCGCGTTGCTCGCCCGCGACGGCGGCTGCACCTGGGACGGGTGCGACGCACCGGCGTCCTGGTGTGATGTCGCCCACGGGCAGACGGCGTTCTGCAGCGGTGGGGTCCTGTCCCCCAGCAACGCCGCGCTGCTGTGCCGGCGCCACCACCGCCGCTTCGACGCCAACGATGACATCGTGCTGGTGATCGACGGCGACCGGGTCTCCTACCGTCACCTGACCCGTGCGGCCGCACCTCCCGCCAGGACGGCAGATGCCCCCGGCACAGCCACTAGCGGACCAGAGCCGCCCACGGCTGGCCCGGATCCGCCGCCGTCGACCCCCGGCGGGTCCCAGACCTCCCTGCCGTTCGAGCGCGACCCTCCGGAGCCGCCAGCGCCCGAGCATCCGCCGGGTTGAACGGGGCCGCCCGGCCAAGGCTCCCAGCGACGCCGTGGAACCGACCGCAGCTGACCCCTGGCCGCGGTCCGTTCCCACGCGCTCGACCGACGACCCGAGGAGCAGTTCCGCCGTGGAGGCTGCTTTCGCGGGCCCATGACGACGCCGGCGGGGCCCTCCCATCGCGGTGATGCGAGGACCCATCGCCGGCGCGAGCGTCGAGGGCTCAGGCCTGCTGGGCCGAGAACATCCACAGCTGCATCTCGAGCCCGTCGAGGATCTCGATCAGCAGGTCCTCGCTGGCCACATCGACATCGCCCAGGCCGTCGAGGCGATCGCGGGTCGCGCGCGCAACGGCCTGGATGCGATCGGCCATGGCCTCCACGACCACGGACTGGTGCGCCCAGGACTCCGGTGCCGGGTCGGCAGGCGAGTCGCCGGCGACGCGCTGGACCCGACCGTCGGGGGCGATCCCGACCGAGGTCATGCGCTCGGCGACGCTGTCGAGCCACAGCCGGTACTGGTCGGTGACCTCGTCCAGCTGCTCGTGCAGGGCACGGAAGCTCGGCCCGACCACGTTCCAGTGGAGCTGCTTGGCGGTCAGCGACAGGTCGATCAGGTCGACCAGCAACGGTTGCAGGCGGTCGCGGACCGTGGCCTGGGCCGCCTCGTCCAGCGTGGAGCGGACGACGTCAGCGGCAGCGACGGCGCGGGTGTGGGTGCTCTCGGTGGTGGACATGTGGCTGGCTCCTGACGTGGCGGTCTGCCGGGTCTTCGGAGCCGGTGGCACGGTTGGCGCACCGGGCGGGGCGCGCCGGACGCTCAGACGACGACCATGTCGGCTCCGTCCCCTACCGTAGGGGGTCCACCCGGTCCAGGTAGGGCCGGGTGGACCCGAGCAGCATCCGCACCGTCGGTCGGCTCCCACGACGAACCCGGCGTGCGACGCGAGGCTGCGCCGAGGCACCCTGGAGGGGCGACCTGCCCGCAGCAGCGACGCACCCCCCACCGAGACCGAGCGAGGGAGACCCCGAGGTGGCACCCAGCCCCCTGGACGGCACGCATCTGCGCGCCGCACGCGACGAGGACAGCGACGGCCTCGTCGCGCTGGTCGCGGCCGCCTACGCCGAACACTCCGGCTGCATGCTGGACCTGCCCGGGGTCGACCAGGATCTCACCGCCCCCGCGACGGTCGCCGCGTCCCGGGGCGGGCGCTGGTGGGTGCTCGAGCGCGACGGTCGGATCGTCGGCTCGATCGGCACCGGCCCCCTGAACGCCGACGGCGTGCTCGAGCTCAAGCGGTGCTACCTCGACGTCGAGCTTCGCGGTCGCGGCATGGCGACGCGGCTGATCAACCGGGTCGAGACCCATGCCACCGCGCTCGGTGCCACCGCGGTCGAGCTGTGGAGCGACACCCGTTTCACCGCCGCCCACCACCGCTACAAGACCCTGGGCTACCACGACACCGGCCGAACCCGTGACCTGCACGACCCCTCCGACACCACCGAGCACCACTTCCGCAAGGAGCTCGCACCTGACGACATCGTCGCGCCGGTGCACCTCGACGGCCCCTACGGCGAGGAGGAGGTCGTCGCCCGTGCACTGCCCGACGGCAACACGCTCCACGGGCAGGTCGACGGCGCGAGCTACTCGCTGGAGGTGGACCACGCCTGGCGACCACGGCGGGTCACCGTCTGGTCGAACGGGACCGCCGCGACGTTGACCTCGGATGGGCACGGCCGGTGGTGGGCCGACGGGACCGAGGTCGCGGAACTGACCGGCTGCACCGACGCCGCCCTCGCCCTGTCGCCGGCCGCGGTGCAGTTCCCGATCCGCCGGCTCGGGTTGCAGACCGGGGAGACCGTCGAGGTGCGGCTCGCGCTCCTGCCACACCCGCTCGGTCCGGCCCTGGACACCCCGGCACGGTTCGGCCGAACGGGCGTGCGGAGTTACCGCCAGCACCTCGACGGCGTCGACACCGACATCGAGGTGGACGAGCACGGCCTGCCGGTGCTCGTCGGCGACCTGTGGCGCCGCCGCGAGGCACCGGAGGACTGACGGTGCGTCTGGCGTTCGCTCGGTGAGGGTGCTGGGCGTGGATCCGCCAACCTCGGTGTGGCCCGTGGTCCGACTGGCCGCTTCCTGGCTGTGTCGGGCCTCGTCCGTCGTTGTTCGCTGGTCCGGCCCGCGCGGGTGCGGGCCTGATCAGGAGCCGGTCCCTCGGCGTTGCAGCGCTGCTGTGATCCGTCACGGTCCTGCCGTGGCTCCCGCCCGGACCGGAGCGATCACGCACCTCGGTGCAGGAGCTGGTGATGAACGACAACATGCTGCCCGACGAGTGCGAGCCCTGCATCGCAGTGGATCGTCTCACCAGCATGGCCACACCCCCACGGTCCTCATCCCGCGTGGCGCCTGACAGCGGGCAGCTGCAGCTGGTCGAGCTGACCACCGACCAGGCGGGCAACTCGGCGCTGTGCTGGTGGACGTCAGCTCGCGGGCGGTCGAGTTCGCGGTGGCCACAGTCCAACAGACGGCGCTGCGACACCAGATCCCCCGGCTCGACCGAGCCGTCACCATCACCGGGCACCGGGCGCCGACGCCTCCCACCTCGCGGACGCATGTGGGCCCTGTCACGAAGGGACAGGCCCTACCAGTGCCGCGACCTCGACGGCACCCCCATCACACAGCAACAGGCACGCGACATCGCCAACGACCTGCGCATCCATGCCGCAACCCACCAGCGGGGCGGGCGACAGCGAGGACCGGACGTGTCACGCTCGAGGCAGCACACGGCGTCTCATGACCACGACCATCCCTCACCGAGCGACCCGACCCATCCCCCGTCGAGCACGCCTCAGCACTTGACGGGACGTCGATGACCCTGCCAACCATGGGAGCGTCCCCCATGGAAGGTGGCGTCGCAGCCTCCGTCCCGTCGGGGACGTGGTCGGTCGGGTGTCCAACCTCGTGAGGATGGACGCTTCCGCGTTCGGCGCGAGAGCCGTTGTCCTGTCATGCGAGAGGGGCACATCGTCGCGGGATCACCCATCGTCACGGCGACGGCGCTGCCCCGTGTCCGTCGGGTCGGGCTGCAGGCCGGGACGCAGGCTGCGACGCGGGTGATGATGGCCACAGTCGGGACAGGTCAGGCGATCGGTCCGACGACGGAACTGGTACTCGACACCGTCGATCACCACGGTCATGCCGTCGATGCGGTCGGCCAGCAGCGCCCCGCAATGACACCGCACCGCCGGTGGGCCGGGTGGCGGGCCGCCGGCAGCCTCGCCCGGCCTGTCGTCCTGCGCGCCCACCTTGACCTCCCGTCGAACCACCGGAGGAGTTCTGCGTTCACGCAGCGTAGCGAGGCGTTGGCTCGTGCGATCGAAGAAGTCACGCATCGAACACCTGTCTGACCGTGGGAAGCGCACTCAAGCATGCCCAGCGTCACCAACGAAGCAGGTGCGACGACTCACTCTCGGTGAGCATCTGGCCGCGGCTGGCCATCGAGGGCGGATGCTGCGGCCCGTTCGACGCAGCGAGGTGACCTGGATGCCCGGTCGGGTGACGTCGAACCCTGGTACACCCAGCCGGTCTGCCGTCACGTACCCTGCGACATCTACCGCCTTCTGCCGACGACGTCATCCAGCCAGGAGCGGCCCGTGCGAGCGACCGGGTGGGTCCTGTTCGTGCTCGTCGGTGGCCTGGTGGTGGGGCCGGGCCTGCTCGGGCTGTACCTGCTACCCAGCGACGACGAACCGCTGGATGCCGACGTCGTGGTCGTCCTCGGGGGCGCCGGGGTTGAGCGCGCGCGGCTTGGGATCGAGCTCGCCGAGCGCCATGATGCGACCCTGGTCCTGTCCTCCTCCGCGGCGGTGTTCGGTGAGAAGCAGGGTCGTACGTGCTCGGTCGATGCGCTGTGCATAGAACCGGAGCCGGAGACCACCCGCGGCGAGGCGCAGGAGATCGCGCGCCTGGCCGAGCAGGAGGGGTGGGGCCACGTGACGGTCGCGACCACGGCATTCCACACCTCGCGGGCCCGGTTCCTGTTCCGGCAGTGCCTCGGCGACCGGGTCAGCGTGGTCGGCGCGATCCGCGATGGGCAGCCGCCCATCACGGCCCGCCAACTGGTCCAGGAAGGCCTCGGCATCATCGCGGCCGCCACCTTCCAGCGAGCTTGTTGACTCGACGCCAGCACCTCTGCAGGCTCCCGATCAGCGGCGGGGGTGCCCGTCAGGGCTCGCCACGTCCCCGTCGTCGCGACCGCGCTGCTCCTGGTCGAAGCGGGTCGTCGTCGCGTGCCCCGTCAGGCTCACACCCTGCCGTGTCACCGTGACCCACAGCGTCTTCAGCAGGATGCGCGCATCGAGCAGCAGACTCCGGTTGTCCACGTACCACACGTCCAGAGCGAGCTTCTCCTCCCATGGCATGTCGTTGCGGCCGTTGACCTGCGCCCATCCGGTGATGCCGGGTCGGACCTCGTGCCGGCGACGCTGGGTGGGCGTGTAGTGGACGAGGTACTCCACCAGCAGCGGTCGGGGGCCGACCAGGGACATCTCACCGCGCAGGACATTGACCAGCTCCGGGAGCTCGTCCAGGGATGACCCGCGCAGCCAGCGTCCGAAGGGAGTGAGACGATGCTCGTCTGGCAGTAGCGCCCCGCTCGCGTCCCGCTCATCGGTCATGGTCCGGAACTTGCGCAGCAGGAACACCTCACCCGCACGACCCGGACGGGGCTGGGTGAACAAGACCGGGGACCCGAACTCACGCCGGACCCTCCACGCCAGCGCCCCGAACAACGGCGCCAGCACGACCAGAGCGGTGAGAGAGAGCAGCACGTCCGTCGCCCGCTTCACCCGATCGTAGGGCCGCGTGGTGCGCCGCAGCATCAGCCTCGCTCCGCCAAGGGACGGGCAGGGACCCCCACCACCGTCGTGCCAGGTGCGACGTCGCGGATCACGACAGCCCCCGCGCCGACAACGGCACCGGCACCGATCGTGATCCCCTGGAGCACGCTGGCGCCGAGGCCGAGGTCGGCCCCGGGACCGATGGTGACCGCACCCGCCACGTGGCATCCGGGGGCGACGAAGGCGAACTCAGCGACAACGCAGTCGTGGCCGAGCATCGCGCCGTAGTTGACGATCGCTGCACGTCCGAGCCGGGTGTCGCAACTGAGGAGCACTCCCGGGCAGACGATCGCCCCATCCGCCAGGTGCGTGCGCGGTCCCAGCGTGGCGGTGGGGTGCACGACGCCGCCCAGGTGTACCCCCCAATCGTCGAGCATGGCCGCGATCCGGGCCCGGGCCGCCGGGGCACCGACGCCCAACACGGCTCGGACCTCCGGCCGTTCGCGCAGCCACGCGACGCCACCCAGCACGGGTAGGCCAGCCACCTCGGTGCCGTGGAGCTCGGGCCGGTCGTCGAGGAAACCCAGCAGCCGTTCACTTTGACCGGCATCCTGCAGCCAGGCAGCGGTCTCCCGGCCCATGCCGCCGGTGCCCACCACGACCTGGCTCACCACGAGCGCCCCGCTGCGGCCACCGCACCTCCAACCGGAAGGACGATCAGCAGGCTACGCCATACGTTCACGACCGGCAGCAACCACCACCTCGCACGTGACGACAGCTGGTCCGTGTGTCAGCCGCTCATCCCCAGGCGCTTGGCACCGGCGACGAGCACCCCGTACGCGCGCTCCGGTCCGAGCCCGCCCGAGAGTTTCGCCGCGAAGAACGGGAGCGGGTCACTGGCGCGGACCGGCACCCTCCGCAGCAGCAGCGGGTCGACGCCCGGCAGGTTGCGTCCGACGACGCCGGTCGCGGCCGAGCGGAACCGCTCACGCAGCAGGGGGAACGCCTCGGGTACCGGCAGGCCCCAGGTGTAGGCGAAGTGCTGCGGCACGACCCCGAGCCGCTGCTCGATCGTCTCCGAGCAGCGGTCGAGCTCCTGCGCGGACAGCGCCTCGGGTCGGGCGTGGGTGTGGGTGTGATTCGCGATGGTGACC
>SLQK01000004.1 GCA_007131525.1 Nitriliruptoraceae bacterium
AGAGGCCCACCAGATGTCCGCACCCGTACAACTCATCGTCGCCGCGTTCTCCGATGCCGAGGAGGCCGGCCGCATCCTCGACGACCTCAAGCTCGGCCGTCGGGCCGGGCTGATCGGCATCGTCGATGCCGCCGCGGTGGTCAAGGACGATGAGGGCAAGCTCAAGATCACCAACGCCAAGCACCGAGGCCGCCGTGGCTTCTTCACCGGCGGCGCGATCGGTGGCACCCTGGCGCTGCTGGCCGGCCCACTCGGGTGGGCGACGGCCGCAGGTGGCGGCGTGCTCGGCGCGATCGTCGGGAAGGTCCGCAACGTTCCCTTCAAGGCCAACGTCGAGGACCTGGCGACGTCGCTGACCCCGGGCTCGTCCATGCTGGTCGCGTTGGTCGAGCACCGCTGGGTGGAGGAGTTGGAGGCCATGGCGGCGGAGCTCGGGGCGCAGGTGCTCCGCGAGGAGCTGAAGGCCGACATCGCCGAACAGCTCGACGCCGGTGGCAACGTCGCTTTCACCTTCGGCGCGAGCGAGGAGGGTGTCGCCGGCGCCCGCATCGCCGAGGGTGCCGACGGCAGCGCCCAGATGTCCGGGTTCCTCGGCAGCGAGGACGGCATCCTGCTGACCGAGGCGGAGCTGACCGCCGAGGAGTTGCCAGAGGTCGAGCTCCCCGACGTCGAGGACGTCGCCGACCGGGACGCCTGAGCCACCGATCGCTGCGGTCGCGCCCCCTCCCGCCGGCGCAGGGAGCGAGCATCGGCCGCGCCCCTGTCCGGCCACCGGCCGAAGGGACCCGAACCTGACGTCGACGTCAGGTCTATGATGGCGTGCCCCGGGGCCGCACCCTCCGGGCTCGGCCGTCGTGGGAACGCGACCTGCGCGTCACCGCAACCCTCCGGCGGCGCCCGTGGGCCGCACCCCGCGACGACCGAGGAGCCCGCCGTGTTCGATCGCGTCGCCATCGTCAACCGTGGCGAACCTGCGATGCGCCTGATCCACACCGTGCGATCGCTGCGGGAGGCCGACGGCGCGGGCCCTCGCACCATCGCACTGCACACCCACGCCGAGCGGCACGCGATGTTCGTCCGTGAGGCGGACGACGCGATCCGCATCGGGCCGGGCCCTGGGGAGCCGGCCTGGGCGCGCTCGCCGTACCTCGACCACGATGAGCTGGCGCGCGCGCTGACCGAGAGCCGGGCCGACGCGGCATGGGTGGGCTGGGGCTTCGTCGCGGAGCACGCCGACTTCGCGGACCTGTGCGAGCGGATCGGCGTCACCTTCGTCGGCCCGTCGGGCGACACGATGCGGACGCTCGGCGACAAGATCGGCGCCAAGCACCTTGCGGAGGCGGCCGGGGTCCCAGTGGCTCCTTGGAGCCGGGGTCCGGTCACCGACCTCGACACCGCCCGTGAGCACGCTGCCCGCATCGGGGTCCCGCTGGTGGTCAAGGCGACCGCGGGCGGGGGCGGCCGCGGCATCCGGGTCTGTCGCGACCTCGCCGACCTGGAGCCAGCCGTCACCCGGGCCCGTGCCGAGGCAGCCGCGGCGTTCGGCGACGGCACCGTCTTCCTCGAGAAGATGCTGACCGGGGCACGCCACGTGGAGGTCCAGATCCTGGCCGACGGGCAGGGCGGGGTCTGGGCGGTGGGGATCCGGGACTGCTCCCTGCAGCGCCGCAACCAGAAGGTCGTCGAGGAGTCGGCCTCCACCGCCCTGAGCGAGGATCAGGACCGACAGCTGCGCCGCGCGGCCGCGGACCTCGCCCGGGCTGCGGGCTACCGCGGCGCGGGGACGGTCGAGTTCCTGCACCAGCCCGCCACCGGCCTGACCGCCTTCCTCGAGGTCAACACCCGGCTGCAGGTGGAGCACCCCGTCACCGAGCTGACCACCGGGCTGGACCTGGTCGAGTGGCAGCTGAGGATCGCCGCCGGGGAGCCGCTGCCGGCCGACCACCCGCCCGCGACCACGGGGCACGCGGTCGAGGTCCGGCTCAACGCCGAGGACCCCGAACGTGGCTTCGCGCCGGCGGCCGGACGGATCGAGCTGCTCGACCTCCCGGCCGGACCGGGGATCCGCGTCGACACCGGGGTCGCGGAGGGCGACCAGATCCCACCCGAGTACGACTCGATGGTGGCCAAGATCATCGCCCACGGTCCTGACCGCGACACCGCGATCCGGCGGCTGCGCCGGGCCCTGGCCCAGACCACGGTGCTGGTCGAGGGCGGGACGACCAACCGGGCCTTCCTGCTGGATCTCCTCCACCACGAGGACGTCCTGGCCGGCACCGTCGACACCGCGTGGCTCGACCGTCGCACCGCCGACGGGTACCGGTTCACCACCCGTGGCGATGTCGCGATGGTCGCCGCCGCCATCGACGCCTACGACGAGGCCTCGGCCTACGACCGCACCCGCTTCTACGCCTCGGCGGCCCGCGGCCGCCCCCAGGTCGATCCCGAGCTCCCTCGGGCCATCGACCTGCGCTACGACGGGGCGGCGTACCGTCTGGAGGTCGCCTGCACCGGGCCGGGCCGCTACCTCGTGGCCACCAACGGCACGCGTGTGCTCGCCACCGTCGAGCGGTTGCGTCGCTACGAGCGGCGCCTCACCGTCGAGGGGCAGCGCTTCCGGGTCGTCGCGATCCGTCAGGGGCCCGATCAGCTCGTCGAGGTGGACGGGATCCCCCACCGCGTGTCGCAGGACGATGCGGGGCTGGTCCGGGCTCCCGGCCCGTCGGTGGTCGTCGCTATCAACGTCGGCCCGGGTGAGACCGTGTCGGCCGGCACCACCCTCGCCGTGCTCGAGAGCATGAAGATGGAGACCCCGCTGACCGCGCCCTTCGCGGGCAAGGTCGCGGAGGTGCTCGCGGCCAGCAACGTGCAGCTCGACGCCGGCCAGCCGGTGCTGCGCATCGAGCCGTCGACGCAGGACTCGGAGGGCCCCGCCGGGACGGTGGTGACCTTCGACGCCCTCCAGCGCCACCGCACCAGCGTCGAGGGCGACCACCTCGACGTCCTGGACACTCTGCGACGGGCGGTGCTCGGCTACGACCTGCCCGACGACACGGTGCAGGACCTGCTGGCGGCGCTGCAGCGTCAGGGCTCCGTCGATGACGCCGAGGTGGTGCGCGCCGAGCTCGGGGTGCTCAGGATCCACGCCGACATCGCCGCCCTGTCCCGCAACCGACGGCTCGGCGACGAGGAGGACCGGGGTGAGCAGCGCAGCGCCCGCGACCACCTCCATTCCTTCCTGCGCACCTTCGACGCCGACGACCTGCCGGCCAGCTTCGCCGACAAGCTGCTCCGCGCGCTGGCGCACCATGGGGTCACCTCCCTGGAGCGGACACCGCAGCTGGAGGAGGTGCTGTTCCGTCTCCACCTCGCCCAGCGGCGCGCCACTGCCCACGCCCCGGTGATCCTGGCCCTGCTGGACCGGCTGCTGCGGCGCGCAACGGTGCCCGACGGGCCCGTGGGTGAGGAGCTACGTGACACCCTCGATCGGCTGATCGTCGCCACCCAGGCCCGGCAGCCGGTGATCGGCGACCTGGCCCGCCGGGTCCGCTACCGCTGCTTCGACCAGCCGCGCCTTGCCTCGCGGCGCGCGGCGGTCTTCGAACGGGCCAGGGCGCACCTGCAGGCCCTGGCCGAGGACCCGGACCGGCCCGACCGGCACGAGCGTCTCCGGGAGCTGATCGACACCCCGGAGCAGCTCCTCGGCCTCCTCGAGGACCCGACCGTCACCGGTGCCATGCTCGGTCCCCTGCTGGAGGTCCTGACCCGCCGTTACTACCGCACCCGCGAGCTGGACACGATCCGCACGGTGGAGGTCGCCGGTGGTCAGGGTGTGGTCGCCGACGTCCACGACCCCCGCGGGCGGGGACGGGTCATCGCCTTGGCCGCGACGGCCGATGACCTGTCCGAGTCGCTCCAGGCCACCGCCGATCTGGCCGCCGAGGTGGACGCGAGCATCGCGGGGGCCGGCGTGGTCGCGGATGTCTACCTCGACTGGCCCGACGCCCCGACCGAGCTCGACCTGCTCGCCGCGGGCCTCGAGGCCGATCTGGACGACGCCGCGCTCCCGCCGGCCCTGCGTCGGATCACCCTGTCGCTGACGGTGGCACCCGGTGTGGACCCGCAGGACCCCCTCCGCCCCTCGGTGGAGCACCTGACCTTCCGGCGCGATGAGGAGGGGAGGTTCCACGAGCGCCGCCACCTGCGCGGCATCCATCCGTTGATCGCCGGACGGCTCAACCTGTGGCGCTTCGAGCACTTCGCCCTGACCCGGCTGCCGTCCTCGGAGCACACCTACCTGTTCCACGCCCGCGCCCACGACCACCCCGAGGACGAGCGGCTGTTCGTCATGAGCGAGGTCCGTGACCTCACCCCGGTGCGCGACGCGGACGGACGGGTGATCGGCCTCCCCGAGCTCGAGCAGGTGCTGGCCTCGGCGTTGGACGACCTGCGCCGTGCGCGGGCGGCGACACCCGGCAGCAACGGGCCGGAGTGGAACCGGATCATGCTCCACGTGTGGCCGCCGGTCGAGGTTCCCATCGCCGAGCTGGAGCCGGTGGTGCGCGCGCTCGCGCCAACCACCGAGGGGCTCGGGCTCGAGCAGGTCACGGTGCAGGCACGGCTGGCCCTACCCGGCACGGAGCCCTCCGAGGTGCTCGTGCGCATGTCGCGGCCACCTGGCCAGGGCTTCACGCTCCGGGTGACCGAGCCCCCGACCGAGCCCCTGGCCCCCTTCGACGAGATGAGCCGGCAGGTCATGAAGGCCCGCAGCCGGGGCAGCGTGTACCCCTACGAGCTGGTCCCGCTGCTGATCCGCAACCGGTCGGCCGCCACCTCGACGGAGCCGGGGACCTTCGTGGAGTACGACCTGGACCATGACGGCCGGCTCGTCCCCGTGGACCGTCCGCACGGCCGCAACCGCGCCGGCATCGTCGTCGGGCGGGTGACGACCGCCACCAACCGCTACCCCGAGGGGATGACCAGGGTCGCGCTGTTCGGCGACCCCACGAAGGGCCTGGGGTCCATCGCGGTGCGGGAGTGCTCGCTCATCAGCCAGGCGATCGATCTCGCCGAGGAACTCGGTTGCCCGATCGAGTGGTTCGCGGTGTCCTCCGGTGCCCGGATCGCGATGGACTCGGGCACGGAGAACATGGACGGTGTCGCCGCCGTGCTGCGCCGCATCATCGAGTTCACCCAAGCCGGCGGCCAGCTCCACGTGATCGTGTCCGGCATCAACGTCGGCGCGCAGCCCTACTGGAACGCCGAGGCCACCATGCTGATGCACACCAAGGGCATCCTGGTCATGACCCCGGACTCGGCGATGGTGCTCACCGGCAAGCAGGCGCTGGACTACTCCGGTGGCGTGTCAGCCGAGGACAACTTCGGCATCGGCGGCTACGACCGCGTGATGGGGCCGAACGGCCAGGCGCAACACTGGGCGCCGGACCTGGCCAGCGCCATCGAGGTGCTGTTCGCCCACTACGAGCACACCTACGTCGCACCCGGGGAGCGCTTCCCGCGGCCGGCACCCACCACCGACGACCGTGACCGCGATGTCCGTGGCTACCCGCACCAGGTCGAGGGCCTGGACTTCGTCACCGTCGGTGAGGTGTTCGACGAGCGCACCAACCCCGGGCGCAAGAAGCCCTTCGACATCCGTACGGTGCTGCGGGCGGTCGGCGACCTCGACCACGAGCCGCTCGAGCGGTGGAAGGACATGGCCGACGCCGAGGTCGCCGTGGTCGCCGACGCCCACCTCGGCGGCTACCCGGTGACGCTGATCGGCATCGAGTCCCGGCCCCTGCCACGCCGGGGCCCGGTCCCGGCCGACGGTCCCGACGGGTGGACCGCGGGCACCCTGTTCCCCCGCGCCTCCAAGAAGGTCGCGCGGGCGATCAACGCCGCCAGCGGCATCCGTCCCGTGGTCGTGCTCGCCAACCTGTCGGGGTTCGACGGGTCACCGGAGTCGCTGCGTGAGCTCCAGCTGGAGCTGGGTGCGGAGATCGGCCGGGCGATCGTCAACTTCGACGGGCCCGTGGTGTTCACCGTCATCTCCCGCTACCACGGCGGGGCGTTCGTGGTGTTCTCCAAGGCCCTGAACGACCACCTCGAGGTCGCCGCGGTGGAGGGTTCCTTCGCGTCGGTGATCGGCGGCCCCCCGGCCGCGGCGGTGGTGTTCGCCGGCGAGGTGAACCGGCGCACCGACACCGACCCCCGCCTGCAGGCGCTGCGGGAACGGATCGCCACCGCGCTGCCGACCGAACAGGGCCAGCTGCGGGCCGCCCTGGCGGCGCTGCGCAGCGAGGTGCGCTCGGAGAAACTCGGCGAGGTGGCGGCCGAGTTCGACCGGATCCACTCGATCGAGCGGGCCTTACAGGTCGGCTCGGTGGACGTCATCGTCGCACCGGGTGAGCTCAGGCCCTACCTGATCGACGCGGTGGAGCGGGGCATGGCCAGGTGCCGGACCAGCTGACGCCGACGGGGCGGGAACCGCTGAGGCCAGCAGGGGCGGGACCCGGAGGTCCCGCCCCTGCTGCGCCGCTCGGGGGGTGCGCGGTGGTGCTCGGTGGTCGGCGCCTCAGTTCTTGGCGGCCTGTTGCTCCTGCTCGGCGATCTGGCGGTGGACGTCCTCCATGTCCAGGGCCTTGATCTGCTCGATCAGGTCCACCAGCGACTCCTTCGGGAGCACACCGGCCTGGTTGAACACCAGCACGTTGTCGCGGAAGGCCATCAGCGTCGGGATGGAGCGGATCTGGAAGGCGGCCGCAAGCTCCTGCTGTTCCTCGGTGTCGACCTTGCCGAACACGACGTCGTCGAAGTCGGCGGCCGTCTCCTCGTAGATGGGAGCGAACATCTTGCACGGGCCGCACCAGTCGGCCCAGAAGTCGACGAGCACGATGTCGTTCTCGTCGATGGTCTCACGGAAGTCGGCGGCGGTCAGGTCCTGTGGGGTGGCCACGGTGGCTCCTCGGGGCTGTGGTGACGGGTGAGATGAGGGGGGTGAGCGACCCGGATCGATCGCGTTCGTGGCTAGGAACGCGGCCTCCCCGTCGGGCATTCCCGGCGGTCGCCGCGGGGACGCGGCGGTGTGCACCCACCGAACGGCCAGTGGACCGGTCGGTCGGGGTCGCCGCGCGCCAGCAGCGAGCCGGCCTGCTCCCATAGGGGGTTCCCGCACCGCGCACCCACGACGGTCCCCGGCCCGTCGCCCACGACCCCGCGTCCAGAGGGAGCAGCGATGACCAGCAGCACGCAGCCCAGCCACGGCAGCGGCTCCACCGCTCGTCGCAGCGCCGAGGAGCGCCGCGAACAGCTGATCGACGCGGCCGTCGAGGTGATCGCTGACGACGGTCTCACCCGGGCCACCACCCGGGCCATCACCGACCGGGCGGGGCTCGCCCTGGGCGCGTTCCACTACGTCTTCGACTCCAAGGACGAGCTCCTCGAAGCCGTGATGCAGCGGGTCGTTCGGGAGATCGATGCCACCCTGGGCGCCCACGCGGAGCAGGTCGAGCCGACCTCCGGCCGGACCTCCGGCCGGACCTCCGACGGATCGGAGGGAGTGGTCGAGGTCCTGGCGCGGTTCCTGCAGGGGGCGTGGGCCTACTTCCAGAGCAGCCGCGCGCTGCAACTGGCCCAGTTCGAGCTGACGCTCCACGCCCTGCGCGAGCCGGACAAGCACCACCTCGCCGTCCAGCAGTACGACCTGCTGGTTGGGACCCTGAGTGAGATGCTCGGTGCGTTCACCGACGAGCTCGACGCCGCCACCAGCGACGAGCTCGCCCGCTACGTCGTCGCCACCATCGACGGCCTGCTGCTCCAGTGGCTCGTCGACCGTGACGCGGACGCCGCCAGTCGACGGCTCAGCCGCTACGTGGCGACCCTGCCGGCGATCGTGGCCGCCCACACCGCACGTTGAGCTCCCCGCGGCGCGTGCGGCGGTGAGCTCCACCGCGAGCCTGGCCAGGAGCGTCGCCGGCGGCCTCACCGGGGCGGGACCGTCGCTGGGGGCGGACTCACACCCCCAGCGTGCGGCCGATGATCTCCTTCATGATCTCGTTCGTCCCGCCGTAGATGCGCTGGACGCGGGCGTCCACGTAGGCCCGGGCGATCGGGTACTCGCGCATGTAGCCGTAGCCGCCGTGCAGCTGGACCCCGGCGTCCACCACCTCACCGAGCAGGTCGGTCAGCCACCACTTGGCCATCGCGGCGTCCTCGACGCTCAGCTGGCCCTCGTTGTGGAGCATCGTGCACCGGTCGGCGAACTGCTGGCCGATCGTGATCTTGGTGTGCAGCTCGGCCAGGGTGAACCGCGAGTGCTGGAAGGACCCGATCGGCCGCCCGAAGGCCTCACGCTCCTTGCAGTAGGCCAGGGTGGCGTCGAAGGCCGCCTTGGCCCCGGCGATGGCGGCGATGCCGATCCCGAGACGCTCCTGCGGCAGCGCCTGCATCAGGTAGACGAAGCCGTGCCCCTCCTGGCCAAGCAGGTTGTCGGCGGGCACGCGCACGTCGGTGAAGAACAGCTCCGCGGTGTCCTGGGCGTGCATGCCGATCTTGTCGAGCTTGCGTCCCCGCTCGAAGCCCTCCATCCCCCGCTCGACCACCAGCAGGCTGATGCCGCCGTGGGTGGACGTCGGGTCGGTCTTGGCGCAGACGATGACGAGATCGGCCTGGATGCCGTTGGTGATGAAGGTCTTGGCGCCGTTCAGCAGGTAGCTGCCGTCGTCCTGCCGGATCGCGGTGGTCGACATCGAGGCGAGATCGGAGCCGGTGCCGGGCTCGGTCATCGCGATCGCGGTGATGACCTCGCCCGAGGCCATGGGCGGGAACCAGCGTCGCTTCTGCTCCTCGGTGGCATGGGCGAGGAAGTAGGGGACGATCACATCGTTGTGCAGCGGGAAGCCGACCCCCGAGGCGCCGACCTTGGCCAGCTCCTCGGTCACGATCACGTTGTAACGGAAGTCGGCGACCCCGCCCCCGCCGTACTCGGTCGGGACGTCGGTGCACAGCAGGCCGAGGGCTCCCGCCTTGGTCCACAGCTCCCGCGGCACGAGGCCGTCGCGCTCCCACTCGTCGTGGTGGGGGACCACCTCGTCGGCGACGAACCGGGCGACCAGGTCCCGGAACCCCTCGTGCTCCTCGGTGAAGATGTCGCGCTGCACGCTCCGCCCCTCCCACGACCGCTGGAACGAACTCGTACGGAACGTTCCGCTGCGAACGGTACCGAGCAGG
>SLQK01000032.1 GCA_007131525.1 Nitriliruptoraceae bacterium
CAGCTTTCGAAAGGTTCTCAACTAGCGCGGTAAAACCGTGGGAACGAAGGTCCGCGCAACGCGCATGCGAAGCCTTCGAAAGCCACGGGGCGCACGCGTCCCGACATCGCGCCAGCTCGGCACCACGACAGGAGGCCCTCGGACGCCGGGTCAGTCGCGGTCCGAGACGCTGCCGAGCCCGCCGATCGTGCGGCTGCGATGGTCGAGGGTCACGTGGCGGCCACCGCGCTCGAAGACCTCGAGGTGGTCAGGGCGGGGCCGGCGCCGCAGCAGCAGCCCGAGCACCCGTGCCCAGGCCTCCATCGACGCCGCACCGAGGTGGACCAGTCCGCCTCGGCGTACCACCACCGGCTCGCCGTCCAGCGGCCCGCCCCGGGCACGCCCCAGCACCGTGGCGTCGCCCGCCACCTCGGTCAGGGTCTCGATCCAGCCGCCGACCGCCAGCGGCTCCCGGGGGTCGTCGAGGACCAGTTGGCTCGGGCCCGAGGTCGCCCGCGGCCATCCGGCCGGGCTCCCGGCATGCTCGACCCGCGCGCCCAGCCGCGCCGCCAGGCCACCCGGGACCGGCTCGTCCACCCAGACGGCGTGCTGGTCGCGCACCAGGCTCCGAGGTCCGAGGACCACCAGCGCTCCCGCGGCCAGCGCCGCCTCCAGCCGGGCGATCCGGTCGGGGGTCACGGTGTGCAGGGCGGGCGCGAGCACCACCTCGTAGCCGGTGAGGTCGGCATCGGCGGGGACGACGTCGACGTCGAGTCCGAGCCGGCGGGCCGCGGCGTGGGCGGCGGTCACGAGCATCCGATGGCTGGCGTCGGGGACCTGGGGGATGACCTCCAGCATCCAGGCGTCGAGGTGGTCGTGGATCAGCGCGACCCGGGCCGGTGGCCGGGGGAGCAGGTGGGGAGAGAGGCCGGCGACGCGGTGGTACTCCCGGATGAACCGGGCGGCCTCGTCCCAGGCCGGTGCGCGGGTGCCGTCGTGACGCAGCAGCGCCGCGTGGTGCTGCTCCTGCCCGGCCCGTGCTGCCCGCCAGCGGAACCACAGCAGGGTCTCCACCCCGTGCATCGCCGCCTACCAGCACCACAGTCGGACCTGCCCGACCGGCACGGCGGGGTTGTCCCCTGTCCAGTTCACCGGGCCGGGCTGTTGCTCGACGATCCACGCCCGGCCCCCCAGCGCCTCGGGTCCCTGCTCGGCCGCCAGCGCCGAACCCCGCGCCAGGTCCAGCACGAAGGCCACGTCGTCGGCGTTGTCGAGCCCGTGGGGGTAGATGTCGACCGAGCCGAGGCCGGTGGGGCGGGCGACCAGTCGGGGGTCGATGTCGACGTCGCCGAGGTAGAGGTTGGTGAACACCTCCCGGCCGGGGCTGCCGGCGACGACGATCGCCCGCTGCTCGGCCAGCCCCTCGGCCGCCTGCTCGGCGGCGAAGGCCAGGTGGGCGACCAGCAGGGACGGGTTGTGGCCGGTGATGGTGGGCACCGGCAGCTCCACCGCCGAGAAGTCGGGGTAGGTCATCGACCAGAACACCGTGCCCCAGGCCTCGTTCAGCGCGTCGATCGAGCCACCGAAACGGCGGGAGAGCCAGGCCTGGAAGGCCGCCTGGCTCTCCTGGCTCCAACACCGGGCGGAGTCATGGTTGCCGGGCTCGTTGTCGATCTGCCAGGCGACGACCGCAGGGTGCTGCCCGTAGCGCTCCACGAGCACCGACACGATGCGGGCGGCCTCCTCCCGGTAGGCGCGTGAGGTCGTCGAGGTGTGGCGGCGGGAGCCGTAGGCGCGAGGACGGCCGTCCGGCCCGACCGACAGGATGTCGGGTCGCTCCCGCACGAGCCACACCGGGGGGGTGGCGGTCGGCGTGCCCAGCACGACCTTGAGGCCGGCGGCGGCGAGGGTCTCGATCGCCTCGTCCAGCCAACCGAAGTCGAAGCGTCCCCGCGCCGGCTCGTAGCGGCTCCAGGCGAACTCGCCGATGCGGACCAGCTCCAGACCCAGCTCCGCCATGGATGCGGCGTCGAGCGCCCACCGGCCGCGCGGCCACTGCTCCGGGTAGTAGCAGACACCGAAACGCATGGACGTCGCTCCTGCAGCGCACGGCGCTGGCGTGCTCGGCCGGCGGGTACCGGGGCGCGGTCGGGTGCCGCGCCGAGGTGGTCAACGTAGACAGCTCCCGGCGAAGCCGCCGCCGAGCTCGTCGTCGGGATCGGCCTGCCACCTCGCCGCCCGCTCGGCAGGGGGGAGCAGCAGCCCGCGGGTCCACTTGAGGCCCTGCTCGTCGAGCGCCCCGATCGGATCACCGGAGACCGCCAGTCCGCCGTGACCGGCCAGCTCCGCGGCCCACAGCTCCCGCCGCTCGATCTCGGGCCGCAGCGTGATGCAGTCCGGGTCGTTCACCCACCACCGGCCGTGCTGCCAGGCCCGCGCTCGGCCCATCAGCACCGCCCCCCGACCCGAGGGTTGGCTGACGTCGCCGAGCGGCGGCTCGAAGCGCGGGTCGATGTCCGGGGAGATCCGCATGGCGTCGACCCGTCCGATGGAGGGCAGCAGCGGCGCGCCGCAGCCGAGCAGGACCGCGTCCTGACCGATCGCCTCGCGGATCAGGGCCAGTCCCAGCCCGTAGGCCTCCAGGGGGGTGGCGTCGGCGTGGCGTCGTCCGGGCAGCGCGCCGCCGTAGAGGAAGTCGATCTTGTGGTAGCTGAAGCCCCAGGCGCGCAGGGTCCGGAACACCTCCTGGAGGTGCTCCGCGGCATCGGGGTGGGTGACGTCGAGGACCCCGATCCGTTGCCCCCAGTGCTCGTCGGATGCCACCGCGCCACCCACCAGCCAGTCGGGGTGGGCCTGGGCGAGGTGGCTGTCGGACCCGACCAGGAAGGGAGCGGTCCAGATGCCGGCGCTGCGCCCGGTCTCGGCGATGCGGGCGGCGAGGTCCGCCAGCGGCGAGGGGAAGGTGTCGGTGCGGCGCGATAGCCAGTCGCCGATGCCGGTCTGGTAGCCGTCGTCGAGCTGGACGGTGTCCACCGCGAGCGCGTGCTGGTCGAGCAGCGCGAGCTCCTCGAGCAGGCGCTGCTCCGTGATGTCGTGGTAGTAGCCGTACCAGGAGCACCAGCCCGTGCCGAGCTGCCGCGAGGTCCCGCCGGCAGGGACGGCGAGGTGGTCGGCGACGGCGTCGGCGTGCTCCTCCAGCGCCCTGACCATCTCGGCGGCACGCTGGGTGATCGTGACCTCCCCGTCCGCCGTGAGCACGGCGGACGCGCCGTGCAGGTCCAGCCGGATCGACGCCACCTCGGTGTGGGGTTCGGGGCTGGAGACGATCGTCACCGGTGCGTCGGCCGCGGGCTGGATCGCCAGCAGCCCTTCGCTCTGGAACCCGGCCTCAGGGGCGGGCAGCTCCGGGCGGAACGCCATGGTCTGCCAGCGGGGCTTGGCGGGGCGGGGGCTGATCGTGTCCACCCGGTGGACACCTGCGGGGCTCCACGACTGCCAGCCGTGCTCGTACACCATCGCGGTGGCGGGGTCGACAGGCAGCTCAAGGACGGTGACGAACGGCGGCATGGATGGGTCCCTCGGGATGGTCGGATGGATGGGTGGATGGGCGGGTGGATGCTCGGCTCGGGGGCCGGGGGTCGGTGCGGGTCGGCGGGCAGCGGCCGGGCGTCGAGCCGCTCAGGAGCTCGTCGGGGCCAGGACGACGTCCAGCCCGGTGTCGCGCAGCGCGGCGACCATCTCCGGGTCGGCCTGGTCGTCGGTGATCAGCCGGTCCACATCGTCGAGGTCGCAGACGTGGGCGAGGGCGACCTGTCCGAGCTTCGAGCTGTCGGCGCAGACGACCCGCTGCTGGGAGGCGCGCAGGATCATGCGCTTGATCTCGGTCTCGGGCAGGTTCACGTTGGTGACCCCACGCTCGATGTCGACGCCGTTGCACCCGATGAAGGCGGTCCCGGCGTTGATGGTCCCGAGGACCAACCCGGCCAGCGGCTCCACCAGGGAGTGCTGCTTGGAGCGGAGCGTGCCGCCGGTGACCACCACGGTGAGCCGCGGATCGGCGCTCTCCAGCGCCAGCGCGATGGTCAGGGAGCTGGTGAACACCGTCACGTCCGTGAGGTCGGCGCGCCCGGCGAGCGCGTGCGCGACGGCCGTGGTGGTCGTGCCGACGTCGAGCACGATCGTGTCACCGTCGCTGACCATGCCGGCGGCGGCCCGGGCGATGGCGCGCTTCTGGGCGGCGGCGGCGACCTCGGCCTCCTCGAAGCGGCGTTCGGTCGGGGCGGCCGACCGGGGCACGGCGCCACCCCGGACGCGCCGGAGCTGCCCGCGGGCCTCGAGGGCATCGAGGTCGCCCCGCACCGTCACCTCGGACACGTCGAACCGCTCCGCGAGGTCGGCGACCCGTACGAAGTCGCGCTCACGCAGCAGCGCCAGCATGCGGTCACGCCGGATCCGGGCCGGCACCGGCCCCGGGTCACTGGTGGTCATGGGTGGGCCTTCCGTGCAGGATCGGGTGGGATGCGGCTCGGCGTCGGTCAGCCCGCCTCCGCCCACGCATCGGCGACGATGCGATCGAGGTCGTCGTGCATCGGCACCCAGTCGAGCAACCGGCGTGCGCGGTCCGAGGATGCGACCAGGACGGCGGGGTCGCCTGCCCGCCGCGGCGCCTCCTCGGCCGGGATGGCGTGGCCCGTGACACGGCGGGCCGACTCGATCACCTCCCGGACGCTGAACCCCCGCCCGTTGCCGAGGTTGCAGGTGAGGTGCCCGTGCTCGTCGAGACGCTCGACCGCCCGAACATGCGCGTCAGCCAGGTCGGCGACGTGGATGTAGTCCCGGATGCAGGTGCCGTCCTCGGTCGGGTAGTCGGTCCCGAACACGGTGATGTGGTCACGCCGACCCTGGGCGACCTGCAGGACCAGGGGGATCAGGTGGGTCTCGGGATCGTGCCGTTCGCCCCGACCGGGGACCGCACCGGCGGCGTTGAAGTACCGCAGGGCGGCGACCTTCAGCCCGTGGATGCGGTGGTGCCAGTCCAGCATCCGCTCGACCAGCAGCTTGGACTCCCCGTAGGCGTTGGTCGGGACCAACCCCGCGTCCTCGGTGATCGGGATCGACGTCGGCTCCCCGTAGACGGCCGCGGTGGAGGACAGCACGAACCGCTCCACCCCGTGGCGGAGCAGCGCCTCGAGCAGCACCGCGGACCCGCCGGTGTTCACCCGGAAGAACCGCTCCGGTTCCCGCATGGACTCCCCGGCCTCGATCAGCGCCGCGAAGTGCAGGCAGGCATCGAACCCGCCCTCGGCCACGACCGGGTCGATCGCCCGCGGGTCCGTGACGTCCACCTCGATGAACTCGGCTGTGGCCGGCACGGCCTCCCGGTGGCCGCGGCTGAGGTCGTCCGCGACCGTCACCGTGTGCCCGGCATCGAGGAGCGCGCCGGCCGTCGTCGCTCCGATGTAGCCGGCTCCACCCGTCACCAGCACCCGCATGCGCGCCTCCTCCGGCACCTCGTCGACCGCTGACCGGTTCTGGACTTTCGCCACCTTGCCATAATCTTCGCTTCACTTACGATAGTCCCCTCAGCGGAGGAGATGCCACGTGGTCGCGGTCTTCCATGCTCCGGGGCGCGCCAACCTGATCGGGGAGCACACCGACCACACCGACGGGTTGGTGCTGCCCGCGGCTATCGATCGTGGGATCACCCTGTCGGGTGAGCTCGGCGGTGACCGCATCCATCTGACCTCCGACGGGGCGGAGGAGGTCGTCGACGTCGCCGCGGACGGCAGCGAGACACCCGACGCCGGGTTCGGACGTTTCGTGGCTGCGGTCGCCGCGGAGCTCGACGCGGTCGGGCGTGCCCCGGTGGGTGTCACGGGTGCCATCAGCTCCGACCTGCCGCAGGGGGCCGGGTTGTCGTCCTCGGCGGCCCTTGAGGTGGTGGTCGCGACCGCGCTGTGCGAGGCGGCGGGGTTCTCTCTGGAACCCCTCGACATGGCGGCGCTGTGCCGGGCGGCGGAGCACCGGGCGGTGGGGGTGCCCTCGGGGATCATGGATCAGGCCGCGTCGATCCTCGGGCGCGCCGGGCACGGTGTGCTGCTGGACTGCGGCACGCTCGAGCACCGGCTGGTGGCCCTGCCCGAGGCCCACGGGCTGCTGATCATGGACTCGGGTGTGCGGCGGCAGCTGGAGTCCTCCGGTTACGCCCAGCGGACCCAGGAGCTCCGGGCCGCCCTGCCGGTGCTCGGTGGTCGGCGCCCGGCGGATGTCGATCTGACCGAGCTGCCGGACCTCCTGGCCGGGCTGGAGGAGATCCCCGCCCGTCGACTCCGGCACGTGGTCACGGAGAACGCCCGGGTCCGCGAGGCCGCGATGGCGCTGGAGGCCGGTGACCTGGCCCGCATCGGTGCGGTGTTCGCCGCCGGCCATGCCAGCCTGCGCGACGACTTCGAGGTCTCGATCCCCGAGCTCGACACCCTGGTCGAGCTGGCCGTCGCTGCTGGTGCGACCGCCGCACGGATGACCGGCGGTGGGTTCGGCGGGGCTGCGATCGCCCTGGTCGCCGAGGACGTCGCGGACGAGGTCGGCGCTGCGGTCCTCTCGGGCTACCGGCGGCGCTTCCCCGACCGTGACGGCACCGTCTACCTCTGCCATGCTGCTGAGGGGGCACGCAGGATCAGCTGACGAGGTGGTGGTGGGGTGGACGAGCTCCTGGCACTCGAGCGCAGGTTCTGGGAGGCCGGGGGCGACCCGGGGTTCTACCGGGAGCGTTTCGCCGAGGACGGCCGGTGCGTGTTCGCCTTCGGCATCCTCGACAAGGACGCCACGGTGGCGTCGATGGAGGTGGCCGGGGGCTGGAGCTCGGTCGAGTTCAGCGAGCTGTCATGCCTCGACCTGGCGCCGGACGTCGCCGCCCTGGCCTACCTCGCCGACGCGGTCAGCGACGACGGTGGCACCTACCACGCGGCCGTCAGTAGCGTCTACGTCCGACGCGACGGGCACTGGCAGCTCGTGCTGCACCAGCAGTCCGAGCCGTGATCCGTCGACCGCGGCGACCTGGCACGGCCGACGACGCTCACAGCAGCCCCCACCGCCACGTGGAGCGCAGCACCAGGTCAGCGTCCGGGGTGACGATCCGGGCGTCCGGGTGGTTCGCCTCGTTGGGCGGGCCGGACTGCGGTTCGACGCAGATGCCGTAAGACCGGCCGGTGAAGACCACGACGACGGGGGCGTCGGTCTCGATCGTGACGCGTCGCACCCGACCCCAGGTGAGCACGACCGGTGCCGTCAACCCACCGAAGGTGTCGTCCCAGGGCAGCGGTGGGACGGGCGCCCGCGCCGTGGTGGGGATGCCCGCCTCGTCACGCGGGTGGATCCACGCCGCCGGGACCTCGAGCGCCACCTCGTGATCGTCGAGGTGGCGGCGGAACCACGGGTGCCAGCCGACGGTCAGGGGCGTCGGCGCATCGACGGTGGCCGTCAGGGTCAGCTCCAGCCGGTCGGGTTCGAGCCTGAGGTCCTGGCGGAGGCGGACGGGTGCGAACCATCCCGGCCGCTCCGGCACGGTCACCTCCCAGCTGGCCGGTCCGGTCCGGTCCCACGGGCAGCTGTGCACGAGCCCGTGGAGACCGTGGCCGTCGTCGGCCTCGACGGGTACCTCGACGCTGCGGCCCAGCGCGGTGGCCCGCCCGTTCCGCAGCCGACCCGCCCACGGTGCCATGACGAAGCAGCCGTAGCCGAACCCGCCGCCCTGGCCGGTCACCAGCAGCTCCTGCCCGTCGAGGCGCAGCGAGGTGAGCCGGGCGCCGTCGTGGGCGTCCACCTCGACGACGGCTGGGCCGGCCTCCAGGCGGGTGACCCGATCGGTGCCTGAGGTGTCGTGGCCACCGTCCCTGGCGGGGTTCGGCCCCCTCATACGCGGGCCGTGGGGACCTCGCAGCTCACCTCGGTCTGCAGCCGTCGTCGCAGCGCGTAGCCGAGGATCGCGATGCCGCCGACCGCCAGGTAGGGCTGGACGGGCTCGAACCAGGTGATCGCGCCGCTCGTGCCGAGCGCGATCAGGACCAGCTTGTTGCAGGTCGGGCAGCCGATCGCGAAGAAGGCCAGCAGGCCACCGAGGGTGAACCGCTTCGCATCGGCCTGCGCCACCTCCTCCTTGGCCCCGTCGCGGATGTAGGTCGCCAGCAGCAGCCCGCTGAGCGCCGCGGTGAGGGCCAGTGCCGGGTAGCTCCACGCTGGCGCTTCGATCGGGCGGCCGAACACGGGGTTCGGGATCAGCGCGGTCGGCAGACCGAGGACCAGCGCAGCCAGGCCGGTCCCGATGGCGGCTGCCAGCCAGCGGCGGGGCGACCAGTGACGCAACATGGTGTCCTCGGGGTGGCGGCGATCAGGGATACGGCCGTTGTTGGCAACGCCAGGCGGTGACGGCGTGTTCCCGGCAGCGGTGCGTGGTGCAGGTGGGGACCGTCGCGGCGTTGACCTCGGCGACGACGCGTGCATGTGCGGCAGCGCGAGCGCCCCCGGCAGGAATCGAACCTGCGACGCACGGTTTAGGAAACCGACGCTCTATCCACTGAGCTACGGGGGCGGGCCTGTGGCGTCGAGCTCCGCGTGAGCCTCCGCGCCTTCCGAGGCCTCGCGATCGCCACCCACCACGGTGGCCGGCAGCCTACCGACGGCGACCGGCCCGCCCCACCGAGGTCCACGAACCCACGCCGGATGCTGCGGATGCGCTGGGCGTCCACGCCCGCGGTCCTGCAGGCGTCGGTCGTCGCGTTCCGGAGCTCCGGGTCTGGATCCGGGATCGCATCCGGGGCGCGGGCGGACATCTCGCCGGGGCACCCAGCGACCTGAGGTCCGCTGGCACGGATGGTGTCGAGGGTGGCCCGAAGGCGGTCGGGTGGAGCGGCTAGCCTGCCGGTGTCCGTCAACGTGCCGCCGACGATCCCTCCCCCTGGCGGCTGCTCGCCGAGCCGTGCGTCCGCCACGCGGTGCTGAGCTCGTCCCACTCGCCCACATCGACGTGACGGGAAAGGAGCGGAGGTGTCCGGACCAGCGCCCGCAACCTACGACCTCGAGATCGCCACACTCGACCACCTCATCCAACGTCGTGTCCGGTACCTGCGCGCCGAGCGTGTCGATGTCCAGGAGGTCGACGGGACGAGGGTGACCCTGCG
>SLQK01000291.1 GCA_007131525.1 Nitriliruptoraceae bacterium
CTGCTGTACTGGGTCACGACCAACATCTGGCAGGTCGTCCAGCAGTGGATCATCCTCCGCGAGGTGCAGGCCGAGGCCGACGCGGGCGAGCTGCAGGACAAGCCCGGCGGCGGCAAGGCAGGCAAGCCTGGCAGCGGCAAGGCAGGCAAGGGTGGCGGTGCAGCTGGCAAGGGCGGCGCGACGTCGGGGAAGGGCGGCGCGACATCCGGCACCGCGAAGCCCGGTTCCGGCGCATCGGGCAAGGGCGGCGCCACCTCGGGGCGGAAGCCGCCTCCGAAGGACCCGGCCGACAACGGTCAGGCCGAGCCCGACGATGCGAAGGACGCGGCGGCAGCCGAAGGCGGCCACGACGACGGGACGACCGATGGCCAGGCACCGGCAGCCGGTGGCCCGAACGGGAGCAAGCCGGCCCAGCCTGACGAGCCAGCAGCAGACATGGGCGCAGAACGCCCAACACCGAGCGGCAAGCGCTCATCTCGGGATCATCTGCCTCGCCGCGGGGGCAAGCGGGACTGAGACGGACACCAGGAGGACGTCATGGGTCGAACGGTTCACGGGCGGGGCGACACGCTGCAGGAGGCGCTGCAGGCAGCGATACGCGATCTCCTCGATACCGACGAGGTCGAACTCGGACTCACCGGCGACCGGCTCGACAGCTGGTCAGGTGAGGCCCGACTCGTGCTCGACGTCGCGCCGGTCGCTGAGGTCGAGGAGGACGTGGAGCCAGTGGAGGACGTGGAGGACCACCTGGAAGCCACCGGCGAGGATGCGGAGGATGAGCAGGCCCCGCTGATCTCGGCGCAGGACCTCGACGAGGAGGCCGATGCTGCCGCCGACTTCCTCGAGGGTCTCCTTGATGCGATGGACCTGCCCGGCGACCTGCGCATCAAGCTGCACGAGGATCACGCGGAGCTCGAGGTCATCGACATCGGGAGCGGCGCTCTCATCGGGCGTCGCGGGCAGACCTTGGACGCGATCCAGGAGCTCGTGCGGTGCTCCCTCCAACGCCAGTTCCAGCGGCGTGCACGGGTCAAGGTCGATGCCGAGGGGTACCGGGCGCGCCGCCTGGAGAAGCTCCTCGAGAAGGCAGATGAAGCGATCGATGCGGTGCTTGAGAGCGGGGAGGCGGAGCGGCTCGAGCCGATGGATGTCTTCGAGCGGAAGGTGATCCACCAGTTGGTCGCTGAGGTCGATGGCCTGACCAGTCGCAGTCAGGGTCGCGAGCCCGCCCGCCGGGTGATCATCGAGCGGGACTAGCCCCTCTTCACAGGATCGCGGTGATGCAAGGCATGCCGCTCCCTGGCTCAGTTGCGCTCCCTGAGACGTGACGCGTGCCTCCGTCGAGGAGGCACCGATGCCGCGGCCCTGGCGAGGTCGACCAGGGCAGCACCGATCCCATCTCCGGCACCGCGATCTGCCGCTGGGTGCCCGCGAACGGTCGCACACCGTGGCACAAGCGGTTCCGGAGCCGTTCTCGAGGGGTGACGTCCTCGATCGCGTCCCATCATCCCCAACGCCCGGCACACGCAGGCCGCCTGACGGCGTCCCCCAGGACGCGCGCAGCGGTAGCGAGGGGAGGCTAGAAAGTATAGGCTTCTCTTCTGGTCGTGCGCCCCGCAGTACCGCGCGGCGTGAGCGTGGTCGCCGGGGTGTGCTGCGGCCGCGTTCCTGGCCAGTTCAGTGCAGGTGGAGTGCAACGCCGCGGGAGGCAGTGGGCGAGGAGGGGCCGGCCAGGAGCGGCCCTGTGCCTGTGCTCTGGCACCCGTGATCCCGAGGGACGGAGCGCAGCCTTGCCCCTCTGCCGCGACCCCGTCTCACCATGGCCTCGAGGCGGCTAGGTCGCGGTGACGACGCTGCACGCATCGCTGCCGGCGGCGTCCTCGTCTGACGAGCGGTCGACCGTCTGGGTCCAGGGGGATGTTGCACGTGGAACGGCGCTGTCGAGTTCGACAGGGCCACAGGGCGGTGAGCCGTGGGCGATGCCTCCCCTGAGGAGCTGGCGTGACCCGGGCGGCGCCACGGCCGTTCCACGTGGAACCCTCGCACGGGACGAGCTGCCGCGCTCGTGGTGGACTATCATCCGCCGATGGTCTCCGACGAAGAGCAACGCCGACTCTCCACCTTCGCTGCTGCTGTGCGCGCTTGTCCGCACAACCTGGTGTCGAGGTCAGCGATGGACGAGCTCGAGGAGCGGCACATCGCTGAGAGCGCCGCGTTGGCTGGACTGCTTCCGATCGGAACCACGCGCCTTCGTCTGATCGACATCGGAAGCGGAGGAGGCTTCCCCGGCGTGGTGATCGCGATCCTTCGTCCTGATCTGGACGTCACCCTGCTTGATGCAAGGAAGAAGAAGGCCGAGTTCCTCCAGGGCGTCGCTGAGCAGCTGCAACTCGACGTGACCGTGCTCCGTGGCCGTGCGGAGGACCTGATCCGACGCGGGCATGAGGGCACCTACGACCTGGCGACGGCGAGAGCCGTGGCACCCATGGCGCGACTGCTTCCCTGGGCGCTGCCCTTCCTCCGACCCGGCGGGATGCTGTACGCGGTGAAGGGGGAGCGGTGGCAGGAGGAGCTCGATGAAGCCGCCCCTGAGCTGCGACGATTCGACGCCCGTGTGGTTGGGACACCCGAGGAGCTCAGATCGGTAGCCCCCGACGCGCCACGGACGGTTATAGTCCGGCGCAGTGAAGCATGAAGAGCAGAGAAACATCAACGTACATGGAATGACATGGAAACTCCATCAGCAAGAGCCACCAGCGGCCCTGTGACCGTCTGCGTGGCGAACCAGAAGGGCGGCGTCGGGAAGACGACCACGGCGATCTCGCTGGCAGCGAGCCTCGCTGGCCTCGGAGCCCGTGTCCTCCTCATCGATCTTGATCCGCAGGGCAACGCCAGTACGGGTCTCGGTATCAGGATCGCGGAAGGGGAACCCTCGACCTACGGCGTCCTGGTGGACGGGGACGCCGTGCACCCCGCCCTCCAGGCCACCGAGATCGAAGGGCTCTCCTTGCTTGCCTCGTCCCTGGATCTGGCAGGGGCGGAGGTCGAGCTCGTCCCCGCCTTCTCGCGCGAACACCGGCTGGAGCGGGCACTGGAGCCGGTGCGGGACAGCTTCGACGTGGTGTTGGTCGACTGTCCGCCCTCGCTCGGGCTGCTGACGATCAACGCGCTCGTCGCGGCAGATGAGGTCCTGGTACCGATCCAGTGCGAGTACTACGCCCTGGAGGGCCTCAGCCAGCTGCTGCGCACCGTCGAGCTGGTGTCGGACAACCTGAACCGGCGGCTCCGGGTGGGTGGCGTGGTCCTCACCATGTTCGATGCTCGCACGAACCTCTCCCAGCAGGTGGTGGAGGAGGTCCGGGGGTACTTCGGTGACCTGACCTACACCACCGTGATCCCCCGCAGCGTGCGCCTGTCGGAGGCGCCGAGCTTCGGACAGCCCATCACCCTGTACGACCCCTCGAGTCGTGGTTCCCGTGCCTACCAGCGACTCGCCCGTGAGGTAGCGCTCCGGCTGGAGCTGCCCCTCGAGCTGCCTGAGGAGTCGCGGGTCGAACGTCTCCTCGGCGACAGCTTCACCGTGCCGACGTCCGCACCTGACCTGCGGGCGGACTCCAGCAGCGACCAGGAGACGGGAGCATGACACGACGATCCGGGTTGGGGCGCGGCCTGGCGGCGCTGATCCCGCCAGCCACGACGAGTGCCGATGACGAGGCATCCAGCGACCGGGGGCGCGACACGACGGCCGATGGCCACGGGACCGGTGCTGGAGCCGACACCACCGACACGGTGGCACCGGAAGGAGACGACCCGGCGGAGCAGGCCCCACGGAGCGAGGACCCACCCCCGCCAGAGCACGATGACGAGGTGCTCACCGCCGCGCTCGAGCCGACGGCGCCGCCCGGACCGGCCACGTACGCCGAGGTCGATCCCTCGCTGATCACCCCCAACCCGCGGCAACCTCGCGAGGTCTTCGATCCCGACGAACTCGAGGGCTTGTCGGTGTCGCTCGTCGACGTCGGCATGCTGCAGCCCCTGGTGGTGCGGCCGCTGGCCGACGGCCGCTACGAGCTCGTGGCAGGTGAGCGACGGCTGCGGGCCGCGCACCTGGCAGGGCTTGCGACGGTGCCGGTCCTGATCCGCCACACCGAGGATGCACACCTGCTGAAGGAGGCGCTGGTGGAGAACATCCACCGCGTCCAGCTCAACCCGTTGGAGGAGGCGGCGGCCTACCAACAGCTGCTGGAGGAGTTCGGGGTCACGCAGGAGGAGCTCGCGACCCGCCTGGGTCGCTCGCGACCGACGGTCAGCAACACGATCCGGCTGCTGCAGCTCCCACCGTCCGTCCAACGACGGGTGGCCGCTGGCGTGCTCAGTGCCGGCCACGCTCGCGCGCTGCTCGCGATCCCCGACCCCTCCCGGCAATCGACGCTGGCGGAGCGCATCGTGGCCGAGGGCCTTTCGGTGCGGGCCACGGAGGAACTGGTACGCGTCCAGCTCATGGGTGAGCCGACACCGCGGAAGCGGTCCCGCCGAACGCCACCTGCCCCGGGTCTACTGGAGCTCCAGGATGACCTGTCCGACGCGTTGCAGGCCCGCGTCCGGATCACGATGGGGGCCAAGACGGGGCGGCTCGCCGTCGAGTTCGGGTCCGTCGACGACCTCGAGCGGATCGTCGCGGTGATCGCCGACGGTCTCGGTGCCCGGGGATCATCAGCAGGGACCGAGGTGGAGGTCGACTGAGCTCAGCGTCCGTCGGGCTCCAGCGACGTCACCCGGCCCCGCTGGTCGGCGAGGAGGGCCTGGTCGACCAGGTCCACGAACAGCCCGCACTCCACCACCCCCGGGAGCGCGGTGATCCACAGCTCCTCGACGGCTGGATCCTCGATACCACCGGCCACGCGGGCATCCAGCAGGTGGTTGCCATTGTCGGTGACGACCACCGGCCCCTCCCCGGCGGTCCGCAGCTCCACCTCGTAGCCACGGTCGCGGAGCCGTCGGGCCACGGGCGCGGTTGCGAAGGGCACCACCTCGATCGGCAGCGGGAAGCTGTCCCCCAGCCGATCGACGAGCTTGTCACTGGTCGCGATGACGACGAAACGGTCGCTCATGGCCGCCACCACCTTCTCGCGGAGGAGGGCACCGCCGCCGCCCTTGGTCGCGGTCAGAGCGTGGTCGAGCTGGTCGGCACCGTCGATCGCGAGGTCCAGTCGCTCCGTGTCCGACGGCTGCAGCAGCCGGATCCCGAGCTGGCGGCAGCGTGCCTCGGTCGCCTCCGAGGTCGGGACCCCAGCCACGTCCAGCCCCCGCTCCGCGATCCCTTCCAGCAGGTGCGCCACGGTGGAGCCGGTGCCGAGACCGAGCTGCATGCCCTCCTGGATCAGCGGCAGTGCCGCCAGGGCAGCCGCTCGCTTGCGCTCGTCGATCGTGAGCGGTCCTGCCGCGGTCATGTCGTCCCTCCCCGCCAGGTCGTCAGCAGGGTGGCCAGCTCGCCGAGGCCCTCCAGCACCAGATCCGGCTCCTCCGCCGCCTCGGGGAGGTCCTGGAGCTGCCCCCAGGGCCCGCGGCGAAGCCAGCAGGTCCGCAGGCCCGCAGCGGCGGCCGGCAGCACGTCGTTGTCGATCCGGTCACCCACGTAGAGCAGCTCCGTCGGCTCGTCGCTGCCCGCCAGGTCCAGGACACGCTCGAAGAAGGCCGGGTCCGGCTTGGCGACCCCGAGCTCCTCCGACATCGCCATCGCATCGTGGGGCAGCCCCAGCGCCTCGAGCTGCGCTCGGCGTCGGGCGGGCTGGTTGCCGGCGATGACGACCGCGAACCCGAGGCCGACCAGCTCCTCGAGGCAGCGGCGCACGTCCGGGTAGAGGTCCTCGTCCCGGAACCCGCCGTAGCGGCGCTCGTGCTCCGCCTCGAAGCTCGGCCAGTCCAGGTTCGGGGCCAGGTGGGCGAACACCGCCGCCGACGCCTCGCCCTGCACGATCGCCGCCCCGAGCACCGAGGCGAAGGTCAGCGGGGACACCCCGATCAGGTCGGCCCAGACCGCCCACACCCGGGTCTCGTCGATCAGGACCTCGCCCACGTCGAACACCACCGTCGTGGGCGCGCGCTCGTCGTGGTCGGGCTGCTCCGTGGGCCCAGCTGCCGGGGTCACGGCCGGTCCCGAAGGGCCGGTCCTCGCGGGGGTCGTCGCCGCGTCACCCGCCGACGCCCGAGGCTGGCCCGCCGGGTCGTCGGTCGGGGGAGGGTGCGTGGTCACCGAACAGGGCGTGGACCAGTTCCAGTTCGTCGTGGAGCAGCTCCCCGAGCCTCGAGACCCCCTCGGGGATGCGGGCCACCTCGGGATAGCTGAAGCACAGGCGCATCTGCTCGCCACCCGACCCGTCGGCGTAGAACCCGCGGCCGGGGACGTAGGCGACGCGTCGGCCGACCGCCTTGGCCAGCAGATCCGAGGTGTCGATGCCGGCCGGCACCGTCAACCAGATGTAGAACGCTCCCGCCGGGACGGTCCAGCTCACCCCCGGCGGCATCTCCTGCTCGAGGGAGGCGAGCATGACATCCGCCTTCTCGCGGTAGAGCTCGGTGAACCGCTTGATCTGGTCCCGCCAGGGCTGGGTCGCCAGCCAGCGTTCCACGATCATCTGCGTGAGGTTCGACGGGCACAGGTCGGCGGCCTCGCGCAGGAGGACGAGCTTGTCCCGGATCGGTCCGGGGGCGGCGATCCACCCCGTACGAACCCCCGGGGCGAAGGTCTTCGACATCGTGCCGATGTAGACGACGCGGTCGGGGATCATCGACCGCAGGCTCGGCAGGCAGCGCCCGCCGAAGTCCAGCAGGCCGTAGGGGTTGTCCTCCACCACCAGCAGATCGTGCGCCACCGCGAGCTCGGCCAGCCGTTCGCGGCGGGGCACCGACAGCGACACCCCAGCCGGGTTCTGGTGGTTGGGGATCGTGTAGACGTACTTCGCCCGGCGTCCTTCGGCGGTGAGCTGGGCCAGGGCCTCCTCGAGCAGATCGATGTCCATCCCGTCGTCATCCATCGGGACGTGTCGGACCTCGGCGCGGTGGCTCGACATGGCGCCGATGCCTCCCACGTAGGTGGGACCCTCCGCCAGGACGATGTCACCGTCGTCGAGGAAGCACTTCGCGACGAGCTCGAGCGCCTGCTGACCGCCCACCGTCACGATCAGATCGTCGGCGTGCCCCGGCACCCCCTCGTGCCGCATCACGTCGAGCAGCAGCTCCCTGAGCTCGGGACGGCCCTGGCCGCCGCCGTACTGCAGCGCCAGGGCGCCCTCGTCGCGGATCACCCCGGCGACCACCGCCTCGACGGCCTCCATGTCGAGCGCCGAGGTGGCCGGCATCCCGCCGGCGAAGGACACGACCTCCGGGCGGGAGGCGACGGCGAACAGCGCACGGATCTCCGATGCGCTCATCCCCGTCACGCGCTGCGCGTACCGGGACAGGTAAGGGTCGGTGTCGAGCCGCACACGGATCTCCAGGTGGTGCGATGTCGGCGCCGCCATCCCCGGGTCCGGGCAGGGCCGCGCCGCTACGATCGAGCGTAGCGACCGGGCAGGCGCGAACGGTCGCAGCCGCGCGCGCCGGCGGTGCAACAGCCCCGGGTGGCCCTGGTGCGGACACAGGTCAGGAGGCGTGATGGGTGGGCGACCGGTCGAGCCGTCGGCAGCTGAGGAACGGATCACCGGCCCGGCCGGCTGGCAGCGGGCCCTGCTGGGGTTCCTCGTCGGTGCGGCGATCGGCGCCGCGATCGGGCTCGTCCTCCCCCGCGACGACGGGCCGCGGCGCCCTCCGCGTTCGGCCTGAGCATGGCACGGCGCCCGCTCCCGCTCACCGGCGCGGAGGTCGAGCGCCTCCCGGGAGCCTGTGCCCGGTGCGTGTTCTGGGAGCTCGGCGGCAGGTGCCCGCAGCCGCGGTCTCCGACCGTGCTCGGTGGGCTCGCTCCTGCGGTGCCACCCCACGAGGCGCAGCGTGCTCCGACGGAGCGCAAGCGTGACTGGGTGGAGGCCTGTACGGCCGACGGCTTCCCGGCGGGAGCGGTCGTCGACCTCCCGCCGGGCACCCAGCGGCGGCGGGAGGTCGCCGCTTTCGCGCTGTTCGCGCCCAGCGAGCGGTACGCGCCGCGCGCCGGGACGGCGCCTCGGGCCGGCCGTGACGCCCTGCTGCTGGCCACGATCTACGTGGGGGACATCCACCGCGAGTCGGGCATGGGGCGGCTGTTGCTGCAGGCGGCGCTGCGGGAGGCGATCCGACAGGACCGGCCGGCGGTCGAGGCCTACGGCGACCGGCGGTTCCGCGAACGCACCTGCCTGCTCCCGGTGACCTGGCTGCTGCGCGAGGGCTTCACGGTCCATCGAGAGCACCCTCGCACCCCCCTGCTGCGGCTGGACACCCGCCGGACCGTCCGGTGGGCGGAGTCCCTGGAACACGCCTGGGATGAGGTCCTGGCTCGCCTGCCGGTCACGGCCCCGGAACCCAGGCGCGGCGGTACCGTGAGCGGCGCGGTCGTCTCCACGTCGAGACAACCGGGCGGCGACGCGCACGACGCGAGCGCCCCGCCGCGGGACGCCCCGCTGCTGCCACCACGACCTCCGCGAGCTGTCCGTGCGCGCCTACCACGAGCTGTTCACCCACCGTGCGGCCCGGTGGCCGCTGCTGACCTCCATGGTCGCCCGGTTGACGCCGGGCATGATGATCCTGGCCCTCGTCCTCCTCCTCCGTGAGCACGACTACACCTACGCGGCAGCCGGGCTGGTGAGCGCGGGCCACCAGCTGGGGGTGGGTCTCGCGTCACCCGTCCAGGGTCGCCTGGTGGATCGGTTCGGGCAGGCCAGGATCCTGGTGCCCGACGCCGTCGGCTACCTCGGCGGCACGATCTGCCTGGCGTTCGCCGCGGCTGGTGGTGCCTCCGTGTCGCTGCTGGTGGTGGTCGCGCTCCTCACGGGTGCCGTCTATCCGCCGGTCACCGCCGCCTCACGCGTCCTGCTGTCACGGCTCTTCCCGACCGGCCAGCTGCGGGAGACCGCCTTCGCCCTGTCCTCGATCTCGGTGGAGCTCGGGTTCGTCGTGGGTCCGTTGCTCGCGGTCTGGATCGCCGACGCCGGCACGGCCGGGTGGTCGGTGGTGCTGGCGGGGGCGTTCGCTGCCGTGGGGTCGATCGGGTACGCCAGCACCGCGGGTGCACGCTCCATGCCACGCCGCGACGGGCGCCGGCCCCGAGGTGGTGCCCTGCGCGCGCCGGGGGTGCGCGTGATCGCGCTGGCCATCGCCTTCGCCGCGGTGGCCTTCGGCGTGCTCGACATCACCGTGCCGGCGGTAGCGGAGCTCGCCGGCGACCGCAGCGACGCCGGTCGGCTGATCGCGACCCTGGCGACGGGCAGCCTGCTCAGCGGCATCGTGTACGGCGCACGCCCCTGGCCGGGGACGCTGCCGGGACGCCTGCGGGCGCTGGCAGCCGCCCTCGCGCTCGGGTTGCTGCTGCTGCCCCTCACGGTCCACGATCTCCGGCTGTTCACCGCCGGGCTGTTCCTGGCCGGGGTGTTCCTGGCACCGACGACCATCGTGGCCTTCCAGCTCCTCGACGACCTCGCCATCAAAGGCACCCAGACCGAAGCACAGGCCTGGCTGCAGTCGGCGGTGGTGTTCGGTGTCGCGGTCGGCGCCAGCACCGCCGGTCTCGCGGTGGACACCGGCGGGCCGCAGGCCGCCTTCGGCCTGGGGGCGGTGGCGGTCGGGCTCGGCGCGGTGGTCGTGCAGCTGCGTCAGCCCGTGCTGCGGGCGGGGGTCACCGCAGCCGTGCCAGCCACCGTCGAGGGCGGGTCGCCGAGCAGGTAGTGGGTGATCGCGTGGGTCAACGCGGTGGCGATGCGCTGCTGGGTGCGTGGTTCGGCGAGCTGACGGCCTTCCTCGGGGTGGGTCAGGAAGCCGGGCTCGATCACCGCGGCAGGCGCCCGGGACTCACGCAGGATGGGGCTGATGGAGGGGTGGACGCGGCAGTCCTTGGTCCCGGTGACGTCCAGCACCGCTGCCAGTGACAGCTCGGCGAGACGCCGGCCCCGATCGGAGATCTGCACCTCGGTACCGAAGTGGTACGCGGCCGCACCGCGTGCCCGCGGCGAGTTGGCCCCGTTGAGGTGGATGGACAGGATCAGCTCGACGTCCTCGGCGTTGGCCTGCGCGGCTCGCTGCGATGGGGTCGGGCTGGTGTACGGCCCACGGCTGAGGACCACGTGCGCGCCGAGCGCGGCGAGCCGTCCCTCGAGGGCGGTCCCGATGCGCCAGGTGATCTCGTGCTCCTGTGCCCCGTCGACCGAGGACAGCCCCGGGTCCGCGATCCCGTGGCCGGGATCGACCATCAGCCGGGCCCCGGCGAGGCTGCGGCGGGTCGGGCGGCGCAGCGCCTCGCGTTCGCGCACCGCCGCCACCGGGGCCTCCTGGTGGGCGCGGTGCAGGCGCAGCACGTGCTCCACGGTCTCATGGCCGGCGATCCCGTCGACCAGCAACCCCGCGTTGAGCTGGAACTCCCGGACCGCCGCAGCCGTCTGGACGCCGAACAGCCCGTCGTCGTAGCCGGCGTCGAAGCCGAGCCGGTTGAGGCGGCGCTGCAGGTCCCGGACGTCGTCCCCGCGCGTCAGTGGCCGCGTGACGTAGAGCAGGCGGTCGCCGAGGCTGAAGGAGGCCCCGACCAGCGTCTGCCAGGTCTCCGGGCCGACGACGCCGTCGGCGATGAGCCCGCGCTGCTGCTGGAAGGTCCGAACGGCGGCCTCGGTCGCCGGGTCGAACACGCTCGGGTCGCTCGGGCAGGTCAGACCGAGGGCCTCGAGGCGACGCTGGACGTCCTCCACCTCGGGCCCGATGCTGCCCAACCGGATCGGTTCCACGCCCTGAGCCTACGCGCCGCCGGAGCGGGCGGGATCACGGCGCGGCCGCCCCGGTGGCGGCACGTTCGAGGACGTCCGAGCCGGTCGGGGTGAACCCCATGTCCCGCAGGTACCGGCGGTGAGCGGCCACGCTCGCGGTCGCGCGCAGCGTCTGGACCCCGAGGTCGGCGAACAGCCCCGGGGTGGTGTAGAACCGGGTCCCGGCCCGCTGGTCACGGTGCGCCGGGGTGACGTAGTCGAGGTCGATCGTCGCCACCTCGCCGTCGACGCGGGCCAGGACGACCCCCACCGGCACGCCGTCGCGCAGGACCATCCAGGCGAGATGATCCGCGCGCAGGCCGTCGAACTCGGGCTGGAAGCGAGGGAGGTCGTCGCGGTGGTGGTGCAGGAACCGCTCGAGCAGCGGCGAGTCGGCCGGCACCGCCACCACCTCGAAGTAGGCGCCCTGCGCCCGATCACGGGCCATCCGCACGAGGTAGTACACATCGATCAGCACGATGGCCCCGTTGGTGAGCACGACCGGGATCGATCCGATCAGCACCCCGTAGGCCGTGAACACCACCGCACCGATGAGGTTGATCACGCGCAGCCGCCACACCGACGACATGAGCAGGCTGAGGACGATCAGGGCCGACGCGATGTAGCCGACCAGCTCGGTCCACTCAGGCGGCATCGGCAGGTCCAGGGCTCGCGGGGAGGGGCGTCAGAGCCCCGCGCCCCGGCCACCGACCGGGGCGCCTGTCAGCGTCGGCCTGCTCAGCTGACGTAGTCCTTCAGATCCTTGAGCAGTGCGGCCTTGCCCTTCGCGCCGACGATCCGCTTGTCAGGTCGTCCGCCCTTGAACACCAGCAGGGTGGGGATCGACATGATCCCGTACTCGCGGGCGGTGTCGGGGTTCTCGTCCACGTTCAGCTTGACGACCTTGAGCTCATCCGACCGCTCGTCGGCGATCTCGTCGACGATCGGCGACACCATCTTGCAGGGCCCGCACCACTCGGCCCAGAAGTCGACCAGCACGGGTCGATCGGACTCCAGGACCTCGGTGGTCCAGTCGCTGGTGGTGACGGGGGTAGCTCCCATGGGTGCGGCTCCTGTGTGTGCAGCTCCGACGCGTCCTCGGGCCGCCTCGGATCGTGGGTCCGAGGCGAACGGTACAGGGCGAGGCTCGGCTGGCGGCAGACGCGCCTGCTGCTCAGCCGCTGACCACCGTGGGCTCGGCCTCGGGGCTCGCCGCGGTCACGCCACCGCCCCCGGCGAGGTAGCGCTCCGCGTCGATGGCGGCGCGGCAGCCGGTCCCGGCGGCGGTGACGGCCTGGCGGTAGGTGTGGTCCATGACGTCGCCGCAGGCGAAGACGCCCGGCAGGTTGGTCGCGGTGGAGGGTTCGTCGACGATCAGGTAGCCCTCGTCGTCGGTGTCGAGCACGTCGTCGAACAGCCAGGTGTTGGGGATGTGACCGATGGCCAGGAACAGCCCGTCAGCAGCCAGGGTGCGCTGCTCGCCCGTCACCGTGTCGGTCAGCACGACGCCGCTCATCAGGCCACCCTCGCCGAGGATCTCCGCGACGGTGGCGTTGAAGGCGAACTCGATGCGGTCGTTCTTGAAGGCCCGCTCCTGCATGATGACCGACGCGCGCAGCTGATCCCGGCGGTGCACGACCGTCACCTTGGAGGCGAACTTGGTCAGGAAGATCGCCTCCTCCATCGCCGAGTCGCCACCGCCGACGACGATGACGTGCTTGTCACGGAAGAAGAAGCCATCGCAGGTCGCGCAGGCGGACACCCCTGACCCCCACAGCTCGTCCTCCCCGGGGACCTCGAGGCGGCGGGGCTTCGCGCCGGTGGCGATGATCAGCGTCCGGGTCGACAGCCGGAGCCCGGAGGCGGTCTCTAGCACCTTGAGGTCCCCGGTCAGGTCGACGCTGGTCACGTCCTCGGTGATGAACCGGGTCCCGAAGCGTTCGGCCTGGTCCCGCATGTTGGTGATGAGCTCGGGGCCGAGGATCCCGGCGGAGAAGCCCGGGAAGTTCTCCACGTCGGTGGTGAGGGTCAGCTGCCCACCGGTGGGCCCGCCCTCGAGCACGCCCTCGATCAGGATCGGCTGCAGGTTCGCCCGCGCGGCGTACACCGCGGCGGTCAGGCCGGCCGGGCCCGAGCCGATGATGATCGTGTCGTGGACCCGGTCCTCGAGCTCGGGGGTACCGGTCGGCTCGCTGGCGGGTGCAGGAGCTCCCACCGGGCTCAGGATGATCTTCGGCGTGTCGGACATGAGCGACCTCTGGAGGTGTCGGCGCAGGGGTGACCGCGCGGGGAGCGATGCGGTCCTCGGTCCAGGCTAACGGCGGGCACCGACCTGGTATTCCCTGCCGTACCCTGGCCCCATGCCTGCCCCCACCGCCTGCACCCAGCACCCGTCGGTCCAGACGCGGCTGCGCTGCTCCGCCTGCGAGACGCCCATCTGTCCGGACTGCGCCCGGGAGGCGGCCGTGGGCTACAAGTGCCCGCCGTGCGCCCGGCACCTCGACGGCACGACGTCACGCCGGAGTGGGCAGGGCGCGGGCGCCCTGGAGCGGTTCGGCGCCGGCGTCAACCGCCGGGCCGGTGGCGGCGGGGCCGGCGGCGCGCCAAGCGGCGACCGTCTGGCGGCGACCGTCGGGGCGCGTGCTGTGGCCGTGGGGATGGCGGCCGCCGTGGCGGGCGGTCTCGTGCTGGCGATCGTGCTGCAGGGTGGCTTCCTGTTCCTGATCTCCTCCGGCGCGATCGGCTGGGGCGTGGCCCGGGCTGTCTACTGGGGTTCCGAGGAGCGCGACTCACCCTTCATCCGCGCGGTCGCGATGACCCTGGCCGGCTTCACGGTCGCGATCGCACTGGCGGTGGCGGGGTTCTCGACCGCTCCGGCGGGCCTGGTGTTCCTGGCCTATCCCGCGGCGGTGTACGGCGGCTGGATCGTGGTCCGCGGTCGCTGATCCGTCGTCGTCAGGCCTGGTCGAACCGCAGGACCTGGCAGGAGGCCCGCTCCAGCGTCCACACCTCGACCCGGGTGTACGCCCCGGATCGGGGATCGGGGGTCACCAGCCCGACGCTGACCGCTGGGACACCGTCGAGCTCGAGCAGCTCGATCCGGATCGGGATCGCCTGCTCGTCACCCTCGAGCAGGGCGGTCAGGCAGGCCTGGAGGTCGGCGACGTCCGCCGGTCCCAACACGCGGCCGTCACGGGTGACGACCTCCGGCCCGGCCGAGGGGGCCACCTCGTCGTCCTCGACGTCGTCAGCCATCGACTCCGGCGTCGCCGGAGCGACGGCGCCGAGCAGGAGCTGCTGGAACCGTGCGGCCACCGCCGCACCGTCCTCGCGTGGCAGGGCCTGTGCGGCCACCGCCGCGAGCTCGGGACTGGCGAGCAGCGCCGCCAGGTCCGCGCTGGAGATCGCTCGGCCGTCGTCGACCACGATGGGAGCCCGTGCCTCGAGCTCAGGGCCGGCCGGCAGCGCCTCGAGCTCCGCGGCGTCATCGGCGCTCAGCAGCGCGTCGGCGCGTTCGGCGGTGTCGACCTCGTCCGAGCCCAGACCGAGCTGCCCCAGCCCGACGAGCCCCCCGGCGAGCAGCACGAGGCCGGCCGCCACCCCGGTCACCGCCGGCACGACCCGTCGCCGTCGACGCTGCGTGAGCTCGTCGTGGCCGGTGTCGGTGACCGTGGCGGGGGTGGGTGCGGCCTCGGCCTCCGCCGCTGTCACCGGCTCGCCCCCGGTGGGCAGCCGCTGGACCGTGGTGTCCGACGACGTCGTCGACAGCACCTCGTCCAACACACCCGCCAACCGGTCGTCGAGGCGTTGGCGTGCCCCGGGTGGGAGCTCGGTGGCTGCCAGCCCGCGCAGCGCCTCATCCGCTGCACGCAGCCCCGCCAGCCGCGCCCGCAGCACGTGATCGCCGGCGAGCTCGGCCTCGAGGGCACGGCGCTCGTCGGCAGCCAGCTCACCATCGAGGTAGCTGGTCAGGCGCTCGGTCTCGTCCAACGGTGCTCCTGGCACCCGGCTCCGCCCGGGTCCGCGGTGTGGTCAGGGGTGGGACGTGCGGTCAGGGGTGGGACGTTCGGTCAGGTGGTGGGGTTGCATCGGATCCGGGGGGCCCGCGGCGGTCGGTCAGCGCTGCGGCGAGTCGTCCCCGCGCGCGCGACACCCTGCTCTTGACGGTGCCGACCGGCAGGCCGATGACCTCCCCGGCCTCGGCGTAGGTGAGGCCCTCGACCGCGACCAGCACCAGCGCGCGGCGGGACAGGGGGTCGAGGTCGTCCAGGGCCGCGGCCACCGCCAACTGCTCGGCGGTGGCGGCGCTGGTGTCCGGCTGCGAGGGCGCGTCGTCGAGCCGTCCCGGGTCAGCCACCGGCGTCGCGGGCCGGCGGGCGTCGTGGCGGATCTGATCGGTGCAGACGTTGCGGGCCACCCGGTACAGCCAGGTCGACAGCTTCGCCTCGCCGCGGAACCCGGCGGCGCCGCGGGCCAGCTTGACGAAGGTCTCCTGGGTGGCGTCCTCGGCGTCGCTGCGCGAGCGCAGCACCTCGAGACAGATGGCGAAGACCCGTCGGTGGTAGCGGTCGACCAGGGTGTGGAAGGCGGTCTCCCGGTCGCCCACGGGAGCGCCGGCATCCACGAAGCGGGCGAGGACCTCCTCATCGCTCAGCGCTTCGAGGGACAGGGCGGTCATGGCGTCAGGACGGACCGAGGAAGCGCACCTCGGCGACCTCGGCGGTGAACTCGTCGGTGGCACCGGCTGACAGCCCCGTGATCCACAGCAGCCAGTACTGCTTCGAGGTCGTGTTGAAGGTGAAGGGCTGCTGGCTGAGGGTGTCGTTCTGGGAGGCCCGGGGTTCCCCCCAGGCACCGGGGCTGGCGGCCTCGGCGGGTAGCTCGTCGCTGGCGTAGAGCTCGACGGCCAGACCACCTCGGGCGAGCTCGAGGGTGACTCCCCGCACGTCACGTTCCTGCCCGAGATCGAAGGCGAGCCCGATGCCCTCCTTCGCGCCGCCGAAGTCGGGGTCGTCGTAGGGCTCGGTCGACCAGGTCGTCTGCGGGTCACCGTCGATCGTGTTGGCGGCCTGCTCCAGGTTGTCGCCCCGACCCGGCGCCGAGGGGTCGACGACCGCCACCTCCTCGACGGGATGGACCACCGCCGTGGTCGTCGGGTCCGGGGTGGCATCGTCCTGGAGTGCGTCGTAGGCGAACACGGCGACCAGCGTGAGCACGATGCCGCCGAGCACGGCGGCCGCCAGGCGTCGGGCGTACTCCCGACGGGTGGCCGGCATCGGGCCGGAGTAGGGCAGTTCGTCCCGCATCACCGGCAGGACCTGCGCCGCGTCGGGGTCGTCGTCGTGGACCAGCCCGGCGGTCACCTCGCTCGGCTTGGCGGCCACCAGGGCCGCCAGGGCCCCGGCCATGGCGTCGCCATCCGGGTACCGGTCGACGCGGTGCCGGCGGGTCGACCGCACGATCACGTCGTCGAGGGCGCGGGGGACGTCGGCCCGGAGCTGGCGTGGTGGCAGGAGCTCGTGGGTCAGCCGCATCGCGGCGGTCGCCGTCGCGGTGTCACCGCTGAAGGCCGGCCGGCCGGTGAGGCACTCGTGGAGCACGACCCCGAGGGCGTAGATGTCGGCCCGGGCGTCGATGTCGCCGTCCTCGAGCTGCTCCGGCGCCACGTAGGCGGCCGTGCCGACCACGGTGCCGGGGGTGGTGAGCGTCGCCTCGGTGGACGACAGGGCCTTGGCGATCCCGAAGTCGGTGACCTTGACCGTCCCGTCGGCGGCGATGAGGATGTTGGCGGGCTTGACGTCGCGGTGGACCAAGCCATGGGCGTGGGCCTCACCCAGCGCCGAGGCCACCTGCTCACCGATCGCCGCGACCGCCACGGGATCGAGCTCTCCCTCGGCTCGCAGCACCTCGCGGAGGCTCGGACCGTCGACGTGCTCCATGACCAGGTAGACGAGGTCGTCCTGGCGCCCGGTGTCGTAGATCCGCACCGCGTTGGGGTGAGCGAGCTGGGCTGCTGCCCGCGACTCCCGCTCGAAACGCTCCACGACCGTGGGGTCGTTGGCGTGATGGGGGTGCAGGAGCTTGATCGCCACCGTGCGCGACAGGTTCTCGTCGAAGGCACGCCACACGATGGCGGCGCCACCTGAGGCGATCGGCTCCTGCAGGGCGTAGCGTCCGGCGAGGTGCGATCGGCCGGGCCAGGGGCGCACCGCCTCCGGCTGCTCAGCGACGCCGTCGGCGGCCACGGAGGCCTCGCCGGTCAGTGTGGGTTGGTCTCCACCCCCCGTGCGGTCAACGGTCTCGTCCACGCGCTAGGACCTGATCTGCAGCTGCCGTGCGGCGGTGCGCTCGGTCAGCTCCTCGGTCAGGGCCAGCCGGTGGAGCAGCAGCGTCCCCGCGTCCCGACCCACCTCGACCGACATCGTCGTCCCGTCCTCCGCCAGGCTGATGAGCTCCACCGATCGTCCCTCCGCCACCGCCTCCGCCGCCGTCTCGGCCTCGGAGAGGGATCCGCTCGAACGGTAGGCCACCACGGCGGCCCGTGCGACCTCGCCAGCGGCGCTGTCCGCATCGACGGAGGCGACGACCACCGCGCCGATCTCGAAGACCACGACGCCGAGGACCCCGAGCCAGAGCACGAGCCGCAGCAGCCAGCCCGTGACGATGCCCCCCGCCTGCCCGTGAGACGTGCTCATCGGGACCCTCCTTGGTCGTCGGTCTCCCCGTCTCGGGGTGTGCCGTCAGTATCGCGCACCACCTCTAACCTCGGCCGTTCGGGCCGCCGACGTAAGGAACCGACCAGCAGGAGCACCAGGACCACGGTCCCGACCGCGGCCAGTGCGGGTCGTGAGATGGCCGTGGACCGTACCGAGAGGGCTTCCCGGGCGAGCTCGCGGTCCCCGGCCGGATCGGTGACGACCACCGTGACGGGGAAGGTCCCGGTCGAGACCGCCTGGGTCGCGAAGACCACCGTCTGCGGGCTGCCCTCGCTCAGCTCGACCACCTCGGAGCGTCGGCCCTCCGGCCACAGCAGCCGGCCCTGGGACTCGACGGTGACGACGACCTGGAGCGGCCCGCCGCGGGTGCGCTCCACGGTCACGGGCACCTGTCCCGTGTCGGAGGTCAGGGTCACGGGCTGGGCCGCGACCTCGACGACCCCGAAGGTCGCGTCCACCACGCGCCGGACGTCCCGGACGAGCGCCGCCGCCTGGGGCGCACCGTCGTCGCGGAACCACGTCGAGGTGGCCCGTAGGAGGTCGTCACGCAGCTGCTCGATCGGCCGGTCCTCCAGTCGGGTCGTCCCGGGTTGCGAGGCGCCCACCGCGGCCTCCAGATCGGTCCACACGGCCGAGATCTCCGGGCCGAGCTCCGGGCCGAGCCCACCCGAGGATGGCGGGACCAGCCCCAGCAGGCTGGACGTGCGCTGGGCCTCAGCGGACACGGTGGCGGGGGACACGAACCGCAGCCATGGGGCGTCGCTGAGAGCGGTGAGGAGCTCGTCGGCCACTGCGCCCGGCGGGTCCCAGACCTGCTCCGGCAGCAGCACAAGGCCACGGGGACCCGACCGCGGTGAGGTGAGGTAGGCCATCGCCGTCTCCGCCAGCACGCGTTGGCTCGCGACGATCGCGCCGCCGCCGTCCTCGAGCGCTGCGAGCGCGACCGCGAGGTAGGGGTCGCCGACCAGACCGGTCAGCAACCGCCCGGAGGGCGCCCGCAGCAGCCGTACCGGCGGGCCGAGCTCCGGGTCGGCCCCGAGGGCGGGCAGGTCGGTCACGCGGCTTGGCAGCAGCAGGGTCTCGCCCGGGACGACGTCCAGCGCCGGATCATCGATGCCTGCGCCGATGAGGTGCGTGGCCCCGTCGACCTCGACCCCGAGCTGGAGCTGCAGGCGGCGACGGCCGTCAGCAGCGGCGATCGCGGCCAGGTCCCGCTGCACGGCGTCGCCGGCCAGGAGCGCAGCGAGGTCCGCATCGGCGTAGCTCGCGCTGATCGGTGCCAACGGCGACAGCGCAGCGATGTCACGGATCCGCCGCAGCAGCGCGGTCGCGTCCACCGCGCTGGGATCCGACGGCCCCACCAGGCGCGGTTCGAGGTTCCCGGTCTCGGTCCGCACCTGGCTGATGTACCCGTCCGAGCGGTCGCTGAGGTCCTCCAGCAGGTGTGCGGCGGGGGCCAGGACCACGGGCACGTTGGCGGGGGCTCGCTCCACCGCGCCGACCAACCGGTCGAGCCGCGAGCCCGGTCGGGTCTCGCGCTCGATACCGCTGAGGTAACTGCCGCCCGGTCCCCGCCACGGCGAGGTGTCGATCGGCCAGATCAGGGAGGTGAGCAGCGGTGTGGTCGGCACCTCGTTGAGCCAGACCACCGCGGTCACGACCTCGTGCAGGACCTCGGTGCCGAGCAGGACCGCCACTCGGACCGGGTGCACCCCGCCGCTCCCGCCGGCCCAGGCGATCTCGTCACGGGCGAAGCGATCGGTGAGGCCGAGCAGCTCGCCGGGCTGGACCGGGCCCTCCTCCGACAGCGGCTGGGTGTGGACGTGGAGCGGTGGCCCGGTCAGGTTGCCGTTCAGCGCGGTCGCCAGCAGCCCGCGGGTGAGCGAGGGGGGATGGACCTCGACGACCAGCTGGGCTCCGGCCAGCGGTGCGCTGCCGAGGTTGTCGACCAGGACCCGCAGCTCCAGTTCCTCCGGGTAGAGCTGTTCACGGGAGGGGGCATCCAGCGGTGGGATCGTGCCCGGGCCGAGGATGCGGGTCAGGGCGGTGACGGTGACCTCGACGCGAGGCTCCGGGACCTCTGTCTGGGCCAGCCCGGGCTGGGCCAGCAGCGTCGTCGACGGCCACAGCACCGCGACGGCGACGGCGACGGCCGCGCGGAGGTTGCGGGCACGACCGCGGTCGCGCGAGCAGCTCACCCGTCGATCGCGGCGGCAGCGTGCCGCGGCGGCTGGGGACGGGCGGGCGCGGCGGTCCGTGCCTTCTCCACCAGCTTGCGCTCGTTGCGATGAGCGAGCCGGACCAGGGCCACCTCCAGGGGGACCCACTCCACGTGCTCGGCCTCGTCGTCCCTCGTGCCCGGCTCCTGGCCGTCCCACCACATGAAGTAGTAGTGGACGAACTTGTGGTAGCGGACCTGATCGGGGCGCCACACGAACCAGTACTCGATCGTGCCGAGCCGCTCACCGACCAGGGCGCCGTAGCCGGTCTCCTCGCGGACCTCGCGCAGCGCGGCCTGTTCGTCCGACTCGCCCTGCTCGATACCGCCCTTGGGCAGCGTCCACTGCGGTTTGCCGGCGGCGTTGCGCCGGGCGATCAGGAGCACCCATCGACGGCCGTCCGGCCGGTCGTCGCAGACCACACCACCGGCGGAGGTGGCGCGTCGCGTGGGGTACCTGGCCATGGCGTCGAGGGTAGCGACCGGCCCCGTCACCGCGAGGTCTACGCTGACGTCCCGGGGTGGGTTCGACGGCCAGGTCGCCCGTCGCTGCTGGATCCGCTGGCGCGCCCCGAGGGGCGGAGGTGCCATGCGTGCAGTGGTCCAGCGGGTCACCTCGGCTGCGGTCCGGACGCTGCTGCCGCAGGCGGAGCCGGTCGAGACGGGACGGATCGGCCCCGGCCTGGTCGTCCTGGTCGGGGTGACCCACGACGATGGACCGGCGGAGGCCGAGAAGCTGGCCCACAAGCTGCTGCACCTGCGGATCTTCCCGGACGAGGCCGGCGCGATGAACCGCAGCTGTGCCGACACCGGCGGCGATCTGCTCGTGGTGAGCCAGTTCACCCTCTACGCCGACACCCGGAAGGGTCGCCGACCCTCCTTCGTGGCGGCGGCCGGCCCCGAGGTGGCGGAACCGCTCATCGAGCACCTGGTCGCGAGCCTGCGGGCATCGGGCGCGACGGTGGCAACCGGCAGGTTCCGCACCCACATGCAGGTGAGCCTGGTCAACGACGGCCCCGTCACCGTCGAGCTCGAGGTGTGAGCCGGCCTGCTCAAGTCGCGAGCTGGCGTGGTCGATGACGCGGACGAGGTGACGGTGCCCCCGATGCCGTCCGTCACAGGAGCCCGAGCTTCGTGCCGAACGTGAACGAGTACCTACAGATCCTGGTGGAGTCCGGCGGTTCCGACCTGCACCTCAAGGCGGGTGGTCCGGCCTACGTCCGGATCGACGGCGACCTGAAGCCCGTCACCACCCTGCCCCCGGTCTCCGAGGGCGACACCGCACAGCTCGCCCAGTCGATGATGGACGCCCGGCTGCGGGAGACCTTCGAACGGGACAAGGAGGTCGACTTCGCCTTCTCGATCCCGGGCGTGGGGCGGTTCCGGGTCAACGCCTTCCTGCAGCGGGGCTCCGTCGGGATCGTGTGTCGCCGGGTGCTGCCGGGGTCCCAGTCCTTCGAGGCGCTCGGGCTGCCGGCCTCGGTGCGCAAGCTCGCCGAGGAGCACCGTGGCCTGGTCCTGGTCACCGGTCCGACGGGCTCCGGGAAGACGACCACGACCGCCGCGATGATCAGCCACATCAACGCGACCCGGCGGTGCCACATCGTCACCCTCGAGGACCCGATCGAGGTGCTGCACCGCGATGACCACGCGATCATCGACCAGCGTGAGGTCGGCGTCGACACCCGCGACTTCGCCAGCGGGCTGAAGGCGGTGTCCCGGCAGGACCCGGACGTGATCTTCATCGGCGAGATGCGCGACCTCGAGACCGTCGAGGCTGCGTTGCAGGCAGCGGAGACCGGCCACCTCGTCATCTCGACGCTGCACACCACCGACGCCCGTGAGACCATCAACCGGGTGGTCGACATGTACCCGAAGGAGAGCCAGGGGCAGGCGCGGATCAGCCTGGCGAACTCGCTGAAGGGCATCGTGTGTCAGCGGCTGGCCCCCCGGGCGACGGGGCACGGCCGGGTCGCGGTCGTCGAGGTGCTCGTGATGACCACGCGGACCTACGAGTTCATCGTCGATCCCGCCCAGCTGCCCATGGTCTCCGAGGCGATCGCCGAGGGTGGGTACTACGGCATGCAGACCTTCGACCAGCACCTGCTGTCGTTGTACGAGTCCGGTGAGGTGTCGCTACGGGACGCCCTGGCCACCGCGACCAACCCCCACGACTTCCGCGTCTCCCTGCGCGGAGCGGGCCTGGCGGCCTCCTGACGGCTGCCGGTCCGGGACCCTGCCGCGCCCAGCGGGGGCGCGGCGGGGTCCGTTCTCGGTCACGGACGGCCGGTGCACCACCCCAGACCGGCCGGGCTCGCGGCTGCGGGGTGGTCAGCCGGCCGCTGCTGGCTGGCTCCCTGCCCCGGAGCCGTCGTGTCGACCGCTCCGCCCGCCGGCCTCGCCGCCGGGGCCATCCGCACGTTCGGGCACGACGGGGATCGGCGACGCTGCGTGCTCGGTGAGCTGGGCGTGGAGGCGCGCGGCGTCGTCACGACCGGCGTCGAGCACCGTCAGGAGCGCCCCGGGGCCCGCGACGTGGGCGAGCAGGGTGGTCAGCCCGAGGCGTCGCTGGAAGAAGGAGCGGCGGCTGGTGAGGGCCTGGACCTTCACCACCGGGGCGATGCTGGTGCTGATCGACAGCGCCCCGCTCCGGGCTGCGACGACCAGGGGTGTGGCACCGTGCGCCAGCTGGCGGTACTCGATCACCGCCAACACGGCGTTGATGGGCAGCAGCAGGAACGTGTAGGGCTGCAGCGTGGCGACCAGGTCGGTGTCGAGGAAGCCGATCACCTCGGGGAGCAGGTGCACGGCGGCGATCAGCAGCGCTGCCGGGCGCAGCCACCGGAACAGCGCCCGGCGGAGGGCGGCAGGCGGGTGGGCATGCAGGTCCGGGACCCCGTCGACGTTGGGGAGCAGCTCGCTGAGGAGGCGATCGACGTCCTCGGTGGGCAGCAGGGGCACGGTCACCCGACCCTCCCCCCCGGTCGAGCCACCGGCGGAGCGGATCCGCACCGTGGCGTAGCCGAGGACCCGGCGGGCCCAGTTCCGCTTGATCTCCACCAGCTGGAGCCGGCGCAGGGGCACCACGGAGTCCCGGGTGGACAGCAGGCCCCGGGAGACGTGGAGGTCCTCGTCCACCTGCCGGATGTGGAAGTTGCCGTCCCGCAGGACCCCGACGACCACCGCGGCGGCCACGGACAGCACGAGCCCCAGCGCGGCACCGATCGCGAGCAGCCGCAGGTCGGGGCCCACCACGGTGGGGGTCTCACCGGCGAGCCCGAGCTCGATCATCCGCTCGATCGCCTCGTCGATGAACGGACCGATCTGGTTGCCGATGAACTGCAGCGCACCACCGAGCACGGCCGGCAGGACCAGCAGTCTCGCTCCGGTGACCGACGCGAGGACGACGTGTCGCATCGGGACCCGGAGCACCTCCCGGCCGGCGGCACCCGACGGGTCGTCCTCCGAGGGGGTCCCGGCGGTGGTCCGTCCGGCGAGGCGGGCCTGGCTGAGCCGCACCGCTGAGCGCAGGGCGACGGCGTCGGCCTCCGGCAGCACGCGCAGGTCGACCTCGGGCTCGCTGGCGCTGCCGGCGGTCTCCACGCGGATGGCCGCCAGCCCGAACAGCCGCTGGATCGCGCCGCGGTGGATCTCGACCTGCTGGATCCGGCTGACATCCAGGCTGCGGTGGTTGCGGCTGAGCACGCCGTGGTCGACGCGGAGCACCTCGCCGTCGAAGGAGAAGGTCCGCATCCGCCAGTCCAGGACGCGCACGACCCCCCCGACGGCGGCGAAGGTGAGGAGCACGAACAGGGTGAGCCAGGCCGGCGCCGCCAGGGTGGCCACGAAGGGGAAGATCAGCGCCTGGACCGCCTGCGCGACAGGGATGCCGAGGACGACGGACGCGGGGTGGAGCCGTCGTGGCTCGGTGAAGTCGCGCTGCGGTGCGGCCGCTGACGCGTCGGGCGGGCCAGGCGTGCCGGCACCCGCTGGACCCCGCCTGTCCCGCGTGTCCCGCGGGTAGGAGGGGGAGGGGGGCGGCGGTGGCGGGGGCTGCGTGCCGGGCTCAGACGGCATCGCGCAGGTCCCCGGGGTGCTCCGCCACCGCGGCGGCGGCTCTGGCCAGCAGCTCGGCGCGCACGCGGGGGGCATCTGCCGCCGCGATGCCGGGTAGGACGGCGGAGCCCGATGCCGAGGCGCTGGTCACCTGCAGGCTGGCGAGCTCGAGGAGCCGATCCACCGGCCCGGCCGCGATGTCGATCTGCTGGATACGGAAGTAGGGGACGGTCTCCTGGGTCCGGACCAGCACGCCGTAGCGCAGCTCGATCGCGAGCTCCGTCAGCTGCCAGCGCCAGCGGCGGTAGCGCATCGGTGGGTAGAAGACCACGGAGAAGGTCACCAGCCCGGCGAGCAGCACCACCACCAGCCAGCCCCAGCTGCCACCGAAGACGAAGCCCAGCACCAGGGCGACCACGGAGGGCAGGATCCAGCCCAGCGCCGCCGACAGCCGCCAGGAGGTGATCACCGCAGGCGCCAGCTCGCGTTCGCGGTCGTCAAGGCCCGGGCGGGGGATGTCGTCGCCGGCCTGGACGGTCACCGGGCCGCCCTCACCCCACCCGGTCGGGGTGCCGCCCGGGCTCGGCACCGCTGCGGACCACGGCGTTGGCCGCTCAGCCGGTCGGGGTGGCGGCGGGCCGCCGGTCGCTGGGCGCCCCGCCGCCGGCGGCGGAGGGGGGGACGGCGGGCGGGGCGCCGATCCCCGATCGGTGGAGCTCACGGAGACCTCGAGAGGACCTTGTGGTCGCGTGGTGGTCGCGTCGGGTGTGGTCTCCCATGGCACCATACGGGGCCGGACCCTGCACGCCGGCCTGGTCGGCCGTGCGGCCGGACGGCGGTCGGGCCGTGCGCCCCGGCCCTACAGTGGCGGGCTGATGCGCGAGCCCTCTCCGGCGCGACCCGACCGCCCGCGACCATCAGCGACCACCCGCGACCACCCGCGACCACAGGAGCGATCGTCTCCGTGACCGAGGCACGACTGACCGACGACCAGGCCGTCCAGCTCGGGCGGCTGGTCGACGTCTACCCCGAGGCCCGCGAGCTCGGGGCTGCCTTCGATGCGGCCGGTCACGAGCTCCACCTCGTCGGCGGCACGGTGCGCGACACCCTGCTGGCCGGCGGTGACGAGGAGGTGCTCGAACAGGTCGATCTGGACTTCGCCACCTCCGCGCGGCCCGAGGACACCGAGCGGATCGTGCAGCCCTGGGCCACCGCCCTGTGGTTGACCGGCGCCGACTACGGCACCGTGTCCTGTCAGCGCGAGGAGCCGGGGCGCCCGACGCGGCGGGTCGAGATCACCACCTTCCGCTCCGATCAGTACCAACCGGGTTCGCGCCACCCCGAGGTGACCTACGGGGACACCATCGAAGGTGACCTCGCGCGCCGTGACCTCACGGTCAACGCCATGGCGGTCCAGGTCCCCGAGTTCCGCTTCATCGACCCGCACGGGGGGCTGGCCGACCTGCGCCGGGGCGTGCTCAGGACGCCGATCGACCCCCACACCTCCTTCACCGACGACCCGCTGCGGATGGTGCGCCTGGCCCGGTTCGCGGCCGCGCTGGACGTCGAGGTGGAGCCGGCCGCGGCCGAGGCGGCCACCGAGCTCGCGCATCTGCTGACCGAGATCTCGGCGGAGCGCGTGCGTGATGAGCTGGTGCGCCTCATCAGCGCCAGGACCCCGCGCCGCGGGCTCGAGCTGCTGCTGGCCACCGGGCTCGCCGAGCACGTCCTGCCCGAGCTCGTGGAGCTCAGCGCCTGCAGCGACCCCGACCACCGGCACAAGGACGTCTGGGCCCACACCCTGGCCGTGATCGAGAACGTGATCGAGCTGGAGCGCGACGGTCCCGACGTGGTGCTGCGGCTCGCGGCCCTGCTGCACGACATCGGCAAACCCGACACGCGCCAGATCCACCGCGACGGCACCGTGAGCTTCCACCACCACGACGTGGTGGGGGCCCGGCAGACCCGTCACCGGCTGCGGGCCCTGCGCTTCGACAAGGACACGATCCGCGACGTCAGCGAGCTGGTGCGCATGCACCTGCGCTTCCACACCTACAAGCAGGGCTGGACCGACGCCGCCGTCCGCCGCTACGTCCGTGACGCCGGCCACCTCTACGAGCGGCTGAACACCCTGACCCGGGCGGACGTCACGACCGGCAACCCCCGACGGGCCCGGGCGATCCAGCGCCGGGTGGACGAGCTCGAGGCGCGCGTCGCCGAGCTCCGGGAGCAGGAGGAGCTGGAGGCGTTGCGCCCGGCGGTGGACGGCAACGCGATCATGCGCCACCTGGGGCTGCGCCCGGGACCGATCGTCGGCCAGGCGTGGCAGTACCTGCTGGAGCTGCGCATGGAGCGGGGCCCGATCAGCGAGGAGGAGGCGCTGCACGCCCTGGACGCCTGGTGGGCGACCCACCCCGAGCACCGTGGGGCCGAGGTGGGGCATCTCGATGACGCGCCCCCTGCCGGCGCGCCCGCTGCCGGCGAGCCCCCTGTCGACGACGCGTGACGGCGACCCCACCCTCCTGGCGCGATCACCGCGACCGGGCGACGACGGCTCCCCCGGTGCCCGCGCCCGGCGACGCGGCCTTCTACCTCGAGATCGGCGAGTTCCAGGGGGCCGCCTACGCCCGCAACGCCTTCACCGCGGGCACCGCCGAGGAAGCGGGCACGTTGACGGAGCTGCTCGGTCTCGCGGCGGGGGACCGCGTCCTCGACGTCGGGTGCGGGGATGGTCGCCACCTGCGCTGGTTGGCGGACCGCGGCATCGGGGGCACCGGCGTGGACGTGTCGCCGGCCCTGGTCGACGCCGGCCGGAGTGCCGCGACCCTGGCTGGGGTGGCCCACCTGGTGGACCTCGAGGTGGCCGACGCCCGTGAGCTCGTGGCCTGGCTCGGTGACCGTGCTGGCACCTTCGACGTGGCGTGGTCGCTGTGCCAGGGCGCCCTCGGCACCTCGCCCGTCTCGGATCCCGCGGTGGTCGCCGGGCTGGCCGCCGCGGTCCGGCCGGGTGGCGCGGTCGCCTTCACCTGCTTCCACGCGCTGTTCGCCGCACGCCACCTGGCCCCCGGCGATGCCTTCGACACGGTCGGGCTCGTCCACCACCAGCGGACCGAGATCCGCGGCCCCGATCACGCCCGCCGCAGCACGGAGCTGTGGACCGCGGCCTACACCGTCCGCGACGCCGTGGCGCTCGCCCGTCGCTCGGGCCTCGAGCCGGTGTCGGTGCGGGGGGTGGAACCCGGCGCCTACGGCCGCCGCGGCGACGGCGAGGTGGCACTGGACGATCCGGAGGTGCTCGTGCTCGCCCGTCGTCCATCGCCGCGCTGACCGGTGGGCTCCGGGGCGTCCCCGGTGTCCGCCGCCGGCGGGGTGGCCGCGGGCTCCGGCGCAGCAGCGGTGGGCTCTGGCGGTGGCTGGGCGGCCACCACGCGGCGCAGCGGGCTGCGGACATCGGGCCACCGCACGACCGCCAGCCGGCGGACCGTGCTGACCGGCAGCCATCCCCACGTCCGGCTGTCGGTCGAGTGGTGGGGGTCGTCGCCGACGGCGAACACCTGCCCGTCGGTGACCGCGGCCAACCGC
>SLQK01000282.1 GCA_007131525.1 Nitriliruptoraceae bacterium
CCGCTGATCGAGGCCCAGATCGAGCGGTTCGCCCCCGGGTTCGCTGAGCTCGTCGTCGCCCGCCACGTGACCACCCCTGCCGACTTCGAGGCAGCGAACCCCAACCTGCACGGCGGCGACATCGGTGGTGGCGCGAACCTGCCCAGCCAGCTGCTGGGCCGGCCGCGGTGGTCCACCGACCCCTACGCGACGGGGGTGCCGGGGGTGTACCTCTGCTCCTCGTCGACCCCACCGGGCGGCGGGGTCCACGGCATGGCCGGCTATCACGCCGCCCGCTCCGCGCTGCGGGTGCTGACGGCCTGACAGGCGGCTCACAGGCGGCTCACGGGCGCCTGACGGGCGCTTGACGGGCGCTTGGTGAGCCGCGGTCGGTCACCCCCGGCGGGCGCCTGACGGCCCGCGGTCGGTCACCCGGGACGGGCGCGGCTGCGAACCTGCGACATGAGCGTCCACGACGACCGGATCTGTGCCAGCTGCGGGCGTGCCTTCGCCTGGCGCAAGGCGTGGGCCCGGGACTGGGAGCAGGTGCGCTACTGCTCCGAGGGGTGCCGACGCCGGAAGGTGCGTCCGGTCGACCGCGCGCTGGAGGCCGCGATCCTCGAGCTGCTCGAGGCGCGGGCCGCCGGGGGGACCATCTGCCCCTCCGAGGCGGCGCGGATGGTCGCGGATGGTGCGGCATCGGCGGTCGACCGCGACGCCGCACGAGCCGGCGTGCCCAGGGCCCGGACGGACGCCACCTCCGAGCGCGAGGACGCGTGGCGGTCGCTGATGGAGCCGGCCCGTCGCGCCGCCCGTCGGCTCGTGGCGGCCGGCGAGGTGGAGCTCACCCAACGCGGCCGGGTGGTCGACCCCTCGAGCTTCCGGGGCCCGGTGCGCATCCGCCGCCGGCGCTGAGCCGCCTGCAGCTGCGTCCCCGGCGCTGAGCCGCCCGCTCAAACCTCGGTGGCAGAGCACCTCACTCCGATGTGCTGCCTGCTGCCTCGCCGTACTGCTTCCGGAAGTCCCAGCTGGCGGTGCCGCTCGGGACCATCCGGAGCCAGCGATGGTGGTCGGCCGGCTCCAGCGGGTGGTCGGTGTCGAAGTACTTCAGCGAGAAGCCGCGACGCACCGCGAGGGGGACCTCGTCGTCCGGGACGAAGGCGTAGTCGAGCCGACCGGAGATACCGCGCAGCTCGACGTACTGCTCACCACCGTCGACGACGAAGGCCGCCCTCGTGCCTGCCTCCAACCGGGCCGTGCGCTTGGCGCGGGTCAGGTTCCAGATCCAGAACGCACCCTCGTGCCAGACGAACCAGACGGGCACGACCACCGGCCAGCCCTCGTCGTCGATGGTGGCGAGCCGCAGCACCCGCTCCTCGGTCAGGAACGCATCCTGCTCCGCCGCCGTCATGCTGAGCCTGCCCACTGCGCGTCTCCTCCGAGCTCCACTCCACGCCCTGCGGCCGCGACGCTAGCGGGCCGACGGGTACGATCCCGCTCCGACCGCCAGCCCTGACCTGACCGCCCACCGGAGGCCAAGCGTGCGCCGGACCGAGGAGCGCGACCCCTTCGCCCCGATCCAGGCGTCGCCGCGGTTCGCCACCACCTTCGCGCTGCTCGGAGCGCTGTGCGGTGTGGCCGCCGCGGTGACCGGGCTCGCGCCGGTGTTCGGGCCGGTCGGCATGGCGCTGGGCCTGATCGGTCACGTGAAGGGCAGCCGCTACGGGATGCCGGCCGCGGTGCTGGCGGGCGTCGGCATGATCATCGGCATGTCCATCATCATGTACCTGCGCTGAGCAGCTCGGTCCGGTGGCGGGGCGACCCAGCCCAGCGGCCGGATCCCCTGTCCAACGGCCCGAGGATGCGCCTACGCTCGGGCGTGGCCGGAGGGTGAGCAGTGGCGGTGATCAAGACGATCGACCTGGTGGGTGTGTCGACCCAGTCCTGGCGGGACGCGGCGCACAAGGCGCTGGACGAAGCGACCAAGACCCTGCGCAACGTGGAGGGGTTCGACGTGCTCGAGACCTCCGCCGTGGTCGACGACGGCGCGATCACCGAGTACCACACCCACGTCCGGATCCGGTTCCGCATCACCCGCTGAGACGCCCGTCCGGGTCAGCCGAGGGCGCCCCGGCGCGTCGCGAGCGCACGCTCCAGCGTGTCCGCCAGCCCCTCGATCGGCCCCTGGTGGACGACCGAGCCGGGGATCGCAGCGGCATCGCCCGGCACGAAGCCGGGGCCGCCGAGCACGACCGCGGCTCGGCCGAAGCCCGGACGCTCCGCGAGGAACTGCTCGGCGTGGGAGCGGAAGATCGAGCCGATGAGCACGACGTCGGGGTCGAGTTCGACGGCGCTGCGCTCCATGGCGGCTGTCGGCATCCGGGCACCGAGGTAGTGGACACGCCACCCCGCGTTGGCAGCGACCACGGCTGAGGCCAGCACACCGAGGTCGTGGTCCTCACCCTCGGGAGCAGCTGCCAGGCAGCTGCGGGCGTCGCTGCGGGCCGGCGCCCGCAGGAGCCGCTGCAGCCGGGGCCGCAGGGTGTTGGTCGCGAAGTGCTCCCGGGCGATCACCCGCGGGTCGTCCTGCCATCCGTCACCGACCCGACGGAGCACGGGGAGCACCACCTCGTCGAGCGCGCGGGGGACGTCGAACCTCGCGAAGACGTCATCCATGGCGGCGTCGGCCCCGGCCCCGTCGAAGGCGTCGATGGCCTCCTCGAGTCGGCTCACCAGGTCGTCAGAGGCCCGTCCGGTCCCCGCGACGGGCCGCAGGGTGGTCACGGTGGCCGGTTCGCGGAGCACCTCGCGAGCCGCGGCCGCCGCGGACCAGCCCTTGTCGAGCAGACGCTGCATCCCCCGCACCCGCGTGATGTCGTCCTCGCTGTACAGGCGATGCCCGCCGTCGGTGCGCGCTGGCGTCAGCAGTCCGTACCGGCGCTCCCACGCGCGCAGCGTCGGGACGGCGACGCCCGTCCGGCGCGACACCTCCCCGATGCGGAGCACGGCGCGGTCATCTGCCATCGGGGCGGGTCCGTTCGTCTTGGGGTGATGCGGTCGTTGCACTCGGGGCGGGCGGTGCCGGCCGGTGTCGGCCGGTGTCGGCCGGTGTGGGACGGGGGCCGCCCGGGTCCGGTCGACGTTCGTCCGATACACGTCGTCGGGGTCGGTCTGCCGGTCGTTCGCGGCCAGGGGCCGGGTTGGACGGCCCTGCGGGTTCCAGCTCACACCGGCTGTCCAGCTCCCGGAGAGGATGCCCGATGGCGGTCGCTGCCTGACGGAGGGTTCGTGCGTACATCGCTCGCCGCCGCGCGGTTGCGGTGCCCGGTCGTCGGGTGGCGATCCCGCGGCGGCCTGTGGCGACCGGTGGCGACCGCTGGCGGCGGACACGGCCAGGTGGCGTCGGCGGTGAGGGTCTCGTAGCGTGCGCCGCATGGAACCCACGCCCCTCGACCGGCTCGAACCCGGCATGCCCATCCTCGTCGGCGGTGACCAGATCGTCACCGTGTCCGAGGAGCTGGCAGCAGCCTTCGCTCCCGGCGACGCCCTGTTGACCGTCCCGGCCGACGGCGCGCTGCTCCACGTCCCCGCCGCCGACCGTCGCGCCGCGACCGCCGCGGTGGACGCGGCGGTGGCCGCCTTCCGGGCGCTCGGGCAGGTGGACGAGGCCCAGCTCGACGCCTTCTACACCGCCTTCGCCGATCGGCTGGCCGACGACGCGGTGTTCGCCCCGATCGGCGCCGCCAACGCCCAGGACGTCGTCGACGCCGAGGTGCGGGGCCGGTCGACGACCCGGCTGGTGCTGGACGAGCGGATGCGGACCGGCATGATCGACGGGCTCCGGGGCTGGGCTGCGGCGGGCAGCGTCCGTGGCAACGTCATGGCCCGGTACCAGCACCAGGGCTGGACCCTGGAACAGGTCACCGACCGCCTGGGCGTCGTCGCCTTCGTGTTCGAGGGGCGCCCCAACGTCTTCGCCGATGCGTGCGGCGTGCTCAGGACGGGCAACGCCGTGGTGTTCCGGATCGGCTCGGATGCGCTGGGGACGGCGCGGGCGATCGTCACCCACGCCCTGGACCCGGCGCTGCGTGAGGCCGGCCTGCCGGCTGGCTCGGCCGCCCTGGTGGATGCACCCTCACGTGCGGCGGGCTGGGCGCTGTTCAGCGATCCCCGGCTCGCGCTGGCCGTCGCCCGTGGCTCCGGGCCGGCCGTCCGGCAGCTCAGTGCCGTGGCACAGCAGGCCGGCAACGCCGTCTCCGCCCACGGCACCGGCGGCGCCTGGCTGCTGGTCAGCGAGCACGCCGACCGGGAGCGGCTGGCGGCGGCTGTCCACCGCTCCCTGGACCGCAAGGTCTGCAACACGCTCAACACCGTCGGGATCGCGCGCTCCCGGGCCGATGAGCTGGTCCCCGTCGTCCTCGAAGCCCTGACCCTGGCGGCGACGGAGCTCGGGACCGAGGCGAAGCTCCACGTGCTCGAGCGTGACCGCGGGGCCGTGGACGCCGCCTGGTTCGACACCGTCGTGCCGATCCACCGGGCTGAGGGGCTGATCGAGGAGCCCCGTGCCGAGACCATCGTGGAGGCCCAGCTGGGCATCGAGTGGGAGTGGGAACGCTCCCCCGAGCTGTCGCTGTTCCTGTTCGACGACCTCGAGCAGGGCATCGAGACCTACAACCGCGCCTCACCGCGGTTCGTGCTGTCGCTGGTCAGTGAGGTCCGGGCCGAGCACGAGCAGGTCTGGGCCCGGGCCGAGGCGCCCTACGTCGGGGACGGGTTCACCCGCTGGGTCGACGGACAGTACGCCCTGGGGACCCCGGAGCTGGGCCTGTCCAACTGGGAACACGGCCGGCTCCTCGGCCGGTCCGGGATCCTGTCCGGTGACGCCATCGTGACCGTGCGGTCCAGGGTTCGCCAGCAGGACCCGGACGTCCACCGGTGACCGATCCGCAGGTCGCGCGCCCGGCCCTGTCGAGCGCGTGGCTGACGGTGGCCGTGCTCGGCGCGGCGCTGAACCTGCGTGCCGCCGTCACCAGCGTCGGTGCCCTGCTTCCCGAGGCGCAGGCGGCGCTCGGGATGAGCGCGCTGAGGGCCGGGATCCTCACCAGCCTGCCCGTCGTGAGCTTCGGCGTGGTCGCCCTGCTGTCCAACCTGATCGCGCGCCGCCTCGGGCTGACCCGGGCCCTGACCGTGTCCGTGGCCGCGATCGCGGTCGGGCTGCTCCTGCGGGTCGCGGTGGCCGACAGCACCTGGCTGCTGGTCACCAGCCTGGTCGTCCTGTCCGGCATCGCGGTCGGCAACGTGCTCCTGCCCGTCGCGGTCCGCGCATGGTTCCCCGACCGCGTCGGGCCCATGACCGGCTGGTACGCGATCGTGCTGTCGCTCGGGACGGGGCTGCCCGCTGCGCTGGCGGTGCCGGTCGCGGCCGCGGTCGGCGGCTGGCGTCCCGGGCTAGCGATCTGGGCGCTGCCCGCCGGCCTGGCGGTCCTGCCGTGGGTGCTGGCGTCGCGGGCCGGGCCGGCGACCACCGCGACGTCCCGCGTGGCCACTGGCCACGCGCCCCCTGCCACCTCGACGTCGGGGTCGGGGGCAGCAGCCAGGACCTCGCCACGGAGCGAGCGGCGACCGGTCGCGCCTGTGGTCCATCGGCGGCTGCAGAGCTGGGCGCTGGCGGTGTTCTTCGGCATCCAGAGCCTGGAGGCCTACGTGGTCATGGGGTGGCTCCCCTCGATCCTGCGCGACGCCGGCGTCGGGGCCGAGCGAGCCGGCGCGATGCTCGCGGTGGCGATGATCGTCGGGGGCCCGGTCGCGCTGCTGCTGCCCCGGGTCGCCGGCCGGAGTGACGACCAGCGGGTGTTCGTCGTCGGGCTGGCCCTGCTGTCGGCGCTGGGCTACGCCGGGCTGCTCCTGGCGCCGGCGGCCCGGCCGCTGGTGTGGACGGTGCTGCTGGGGCTCGGGCTGGGGGCCTTCCCGTTGGCCCTGCTGCTGCTGGGCGTCAGGGCCGCCACCCCGGCCGGTACCGCCGCGCTGTCATCGCTCACCCAGGGCGTCGGTTACCTCATCGCGGCGATGGGGCCGGTCACGATCGGCGTGCTCCGCGACCGCACCGGTGGCTGGACGGTCCCGCTGCTGGTCCTGGCCGGGCTGCTGGTCCCGAAGCTCCTCGCCGGCGTCATCGCCGCGACCCCGGGTCAGGTCGATGTGGCGGGGAGCGGGCCGGGACGAGCTGCGGTGCTGGGGCGCCTCAGAGCAGGTCCCGGCCCGCCGCCCACGCCGTGAGCTCGTGCCGGTTCGACAGCTGCAGCTTCCGCAGCACCGCGGAGACGTGGGTCTCGACGGTCTTGACCGAGATGTGCAGCCGCCCCGCCACCTCACGGTAGGTGTAGCCCCGGGCGATGTGGCGCAGCACCTCCTTCTCCCGGGTGGTGAGCTGATCGAGCTCGGGGTCGGCACCGTCCACCCCGGGCGGGAGCTCACCCGCGAAGGCGTCCAGCACGAACCCGGCCAGCCGCGGGCTGAACACCGCATCCCCCTGGTGGACCCGCACGATCGCGCGCACCAGGTCCTCCGAGGAGATCGTCTTCGTGACGTAGCCGCGGGCGCCGGCGCGGATCACCCGGATGACGTCCTCGGCGGCGTCGGAGACGCTGAGCGCCAGGAACCGCACGTCGGGGTGGGTCTCGCGGATCGCCTCCAGGACGGCCCGGCCCCCACCGCCCGGCATGTGGACGTCGAGGAGGACGACGTCGGGCCGGGTGGCGCGGATGCCCTGGATGGCGGTGTCCACATCGCCGGCGTCGCCCACCAGCGTGACGTGGACGCCCAGTTCGGCGGTGACACCAGCCCGGAACAGGGCGTGGTCGTCGACGAGGAAGACCCGGATGGCACGGCTCACGATCGGTGACCTCCTGGGGTGATCCGACGGGGTACGGCGACCTCCACCTCGGTGCCGTCACCGGCGGTGGTGTGGATGGCGGCGCGACCGCCGTGTCGCTCGACGCGTTCGATGATGGAGCCGCGGATGCCGGCACGGTCGGCGGGGATGTGCTCGGGGTCGAAGCCCCTGCCGCGGTCCCGGACGAAAGCCACGATCCGGTCGTCCTCCACCTCGACGAACACATCCGCGCGATCGGCGCCGCTGTGCTTGGCGGCGTTGACGCAGGCCTCCCGGATCGCGGCGAGGAGCGCCCAGAGGTGCTCGTCCAGCCCCGAATCGCCGACCACCACGGTCTCGATGGTGAGGCCGTGCACGGCTTCGACCTCCTCGGTGATGCCCTCCACCGCCTCGGCGAGCGTCATCGCGGTGCCGGTGGTGGCCGAGCCGTACAGCCAGGTCCGCAGCTCCCGCTCCTGCCGACGGGCCAGCGCGACCATGCGCCGGGGATCGTCGGTGCTGCGCTGGATCAGCGCGAGCGTCTGGAGGACGGAGTCGTGCAGGTGGGCGGCGAGCTCCGCCCGCTCCTCCTGACGGATCCGCTCGCGCCGCTCCTCGCCCAGCTCGTCGACGAGCCGCCACAGCCACGGGCCGAACAGCAACCCGAGCCCCACCAGTGCGGTCAGCAGCACGATGATCAGGTCCTGCGCGCCACCCAGGGAGCCCGCCGTCACCAGCGACCCCGCGATCGCCAGCGCGACCAGGGCGGTGCCGATGAGGATCCGGATCGGCGAGGTGGGGGCCGCCGCGGCGCGGCGGAGCGCATCGCCGGGGGTGGCGCCGGCGAGGTGGGACCAGGCAGCCCGGTCATCGGTGTCGGCGCGGGTCCACAGCACCGCCGACCCGGCCGCCAGGAGGACGATCGGCCCGACCAGCTGGTCGCCGAACCAGACGCCGAACGCCCGTAGCAGCAGCAGCACGCCGAGCACGATCAGCCCGAGTGCCACCCCCTGCTGCCCGGTCGCCCGACGGCGAGGTGGCGGCGTGTCCGTCGCCGCGGGGATCGTCGCCCACAGCACGCCGTAGAGCACCAGCCCGGCACCGCCGGCGAACGCCAGCAGCGCGAAGGCGATCCGCACGAGCACGGGGTCGACCCCGAGCCGCCAGCCGAGCCCCGCCGCCACCCCCGCGATCACTCGGCCCTCCTGCAGGCGTCGGAGCTGAGGGCGGCGGCCCGGCACGCGCGCCTCGGGTGCCCCGGACGCCCCGGGCGCGGCGCGCGGCGGAGGCGGAGGGGTCGTCGAGGTGGAGGTGGGGGTGTCGGCCATAGCAGGGATGGTGGCACAGCCGGGCCGGGGACGGCAGTCGGTGGCGCCCGAGCCGGCCCCTGGCGATCTCAGGGTCGGACCAGGGTGGTCCCCCATCGCATCGCCGTCGGGGGAGGCGCAGAATCGTGGTGCAGGGTGCCGGGTGCCGGTCTGCCGATCGACCCCGGTCAGCCACACGCCACCCCATCAGCCGGACCCGACCCGGTCAGCCGGAGGCCACCCCAGGGTCCCCAGGAGCACGCCGTGGACACCTCGCAGGTTCCCCCACCCCCAGTCGGCCAGCCCACCTCGGTCCGGCCGCCGCTGCGCCGTCCCCAGGAGGGACGCATCCTGGCCGGGGTGGCCGCCGGTCTCGCCGACCACCTCGGGTGGGACGTGGCACTGGTCCGGCTCCTGATCGTGGTCGTCACCCTGGTCACCCAGGGGCTCGGCCTGATCGCCTACCTCGCTGCCGCCCTGGTGATCCCGGCCGCTGAGCCCGGGCAGCCGCGTCCGGCGACCACATCCCGTGCCGCCGGCGCGATCGGCGGGCGACCAGCGGCGTTCTGGCTGGGGGTCGGCCTGCTGGTCCTCGGTGCGTGGTGGCTGTTCGCGGTCACGCCGATGCGCTTCGGGCTGCTGCCCGGGGTCACGCTCGGCTCGGTCGGTGCGCCGTTGCTGCTGATCGCCTTCGGCTTGGCGCTGTGGGTCACCGGCGACCGCGCCGGCGGCACCAGCCCTGGCACCTCGCGGCCGGACATGCCGGCGGCCGGTGGCGCCCCGGCCACCTCGCCGGCTGCTGGTGCCGCCACGCCCACCTCCCCGGCCGCCAGTGCC
>SLQK01000071.1 GCA_007131525.1 Nitriliruptoraceae bacterium
ACCTCAACGTGACCTCGGGTGAGGTCCACGGCCTGCTCGGGGAGAACGGCGCGGGCAAGTCGACGTTGATGAACATCCTCTACGGGCTGTACACCGCCGATGAGGGCGAGATCATCGTCGACGGCACCCCCCTGCAGCTCAACGACCCGGGCGATGCGATCGACGCCGGCATCGGCATGGTGCACCAGCACTTCATGCTGGTCCCGGTGTTCACCGTCGCCGAGAACATCGTGCTCGGCGTCGAGCACACCCGTGGTCTCGGTCGGCTGGACCGGGCGCGGGCCTCCCGGGAGGTCGCGGAGCTCGCCGAGCGCTCCGGGCTGCCCGTCGATCCCGATGCCCTGGTCGAGGACCTGCCGGTCGGGGTGCAGCAGCGGGTGGAGATCCTCAAGGCCCTCTACCGCGACGCTCGGCTGCTCATCCTTGATGAGCCGACCGCCGTGCTCACCCCGCAGGAGACCGACGACCTCTTCGAGGCGATCCGCGCCTTCACCGCCGAGGACCGGTCGGTGATCTTCATCTCCCACAAGCTGCGGGAGCACCGCGCGATCGCCGACCGGGTCAGCATCCTGCGCCGCGGCCGCATCGTCGGCACCGCCGACCCCCGTGAGGCCAGCGAGCAGGACCTCGCCAACCTGATGGTCGGTCGGCCCGTGGAGCTGACCGTCACCAAGCCCGCCGCGCAACCCACCGATCACGTCCTCGAGGTCCAGGGCCTCCGGGTGGAGGACGCGGTCGGGACCCCGGTGGTGCGTGACGTCGACCTGGAGATCCGTCGGGGCGAGATCGTGGCGGTCGCCGGGGTGGAGGGCAACGGACAGACCCCCCTCGTCGCGGCCCTGACGGGCCTGCGGGAGATCGCCGCGGGGTCGGTCACCATCGCCGGTCGTCCGGTGGCGGGCGCGACCCGCAAGCAGATCCTGCGCGACGGCACGGGCCATGTGCCCGAGGACCGCACCAAGGACGGGTTGGTCGGCGACTTCTCGGTGGCCGAGAACCTGGTCCTCAACCTGTGGGATGCCGAACCCTACGCCCGACGTGGGACCCTGCAGTTCGCTGCGATCAACGACCACGCGAAGGAGCTGGTCGGTGCCTACGACATCCGCACCCCGTCGGTGAGCACCACGGCCGGCTCGCTGTCGGGCGGCAACCAGCAGAAGGTGGTCGTCGCCCGGGAGTTCGACCGTCCGATCGACCTGCTGGTCGCCTCCCAGCCGACCCGGGGCGTCGACGTCGGCTCGATCGAGTACATCCACGCCCAGCTGGTCGCCAAGCGCGACGACGGCACGGCCGTGCTGCTGGTGTCCTCGGAGCTCGACGAGGTCCTGGCGCTGGCCGACCGGGTGGCGGTGATGTACCACGGCCGGTTGGTCGGCCCCTTCGACATGCCGGTCTCCAAGGAGGCCGTCGGCCGCATGATGGCCGGGGCCGATCCCGCCGAGGTGCTCGGTGCGGCGGCGACGAGCGCGACGCCAGCCGACGACCCCCCGACCCCAGCCGACGACCTCCCGACGCCAGCCGACGACCCCCCGACCCCACACGACGACCCCGCACGCACGGACTCGACGGGTCCCGGAGGGCCAGCATGAGCGACCACCAGGAGCCCCCGGGCGGCGCACCGCGCCCCGGCGAGCACGAGGAGCCCGCGAGCGAGCCCCCTCCGGGCGACGTGCTGCTCGACGAGGACGAGATCGCGCAGGCGGAGATCGAGGCCGCCGCCGAGCGGGCCGCCGACGCCAAGAGCGTCGGGCTGGAGGCCGGGTTCGGGGAGCGCCTCGTCGCCGCGCTGACCGGCACCAGCGTGATCGTGACCGTGCTGGCCTTCGTCTCCGCGCTGTTCATCGGCGCCTTCATCATCGCCTTCAGCGAGGACTCGGTCCGGCAGGCGCTTGGCTACTTCTTCGCCCAGCCCCAGGATGCGTTCCGGGCGGCGGGGGACGCGGTGTTCAGCGCCTACCGGGCCCTGGTCCAGGGCTCGCTGGGTGGCACCACGCAGCTGTCCGAGACCTTCGTGACGGCCACACCGCTGATCCTCACCGGGCTGGCCGTGGCCGTCCCGCTGCGGGCGGCGCTGTTCAACATCGGCGCCGAGGGCCAGTTCGTGGCCGGCGGCATGATGGCCGGTCTGGTCGGCTTCGGGCTCACCGGCCTGCCCATGGTGGTCCACCTGCCACTGGCGGTGGCGGCTGGCGTGCTCGCCGGGGGGCTGTACGGGTGGATCCCGGGGATCCTCAAGGCCCGTACCGGGGCGCATGAGGTCATCTCGACGATCATGCTCAACAACATCGCCCTGCTGGTCAGCGGGTACCTGATCTCCACCACCCTGTTCCGGCGTCCCGACCGCACCGACCCGATCTCCAGGTCGGTCGAGGAGTCGGCCCGCTTCCCGCGGCTGATCCCGTGGGAACCGGGGCTGCGCGTCAACACCAGCCTGCTGATGGCCATCGCCCTGGCGGTGGTGATCTTCTGGCTCGTGGAGCGCTCGACCCGCGGCTTCGAGCTCAACGCCGTCGGGCTCAACCCCTCGGCGGCCACAGCCGCCGGGATGAACCCGGCCCGCACCCTGGTCACGGCCATGACCGTCGGGGGCGCCATGGCCGGCGCGGCCGGTGCCGCGGTGATCCTCGGGTTGCAGTACCGGCTCACGATCGGCTTCTCGGCCGGTATCGGGTTCAGTGGGATCACGGTCGCCCTGCTCGGTCGCGGGCGCATCGGTGGGACCGTGGCCGCCGGGATCCTGATCGGTGCCCTGCAGGTCGGTGGCCGCAACATGCAGGCCCAGACCGGCACCTCGCTGGAGCTCGCCCTGGTGATCCAGGCACTGATCATCGTCTTCATCGCCGCGCCCGGGCTGGTGCGTGCGATCTTCCGGATCAAGGCCGATGACCTCGCCACCGGCCAGGTCGCGAAGGGGTGGGGCGCATGAGCCAGACCACGTTGGCCCCGGCCGCACAGCGCCGCCGCGAGCGCCGGTTCGGGATGTTCTCGGTGCTGCTGCTCGCGGTCATGCTCGGGGTGTTCGCCTCGACCACCCGGGGCGATCGCGCGACCTTCATCCTCAACGACGCCCGGGGCCAGCTGTTCGAGCTTCCCGATCTCGTGCTGCCCGTCCTGCCGACCGTGGTCCTGCTGTCCGCGGTCGTGGCCGGCATCGCCGCCCGGCAGTTCACCCGCGGCTTCGGCTCCCGTGCCGTGGTGATCGTCGGCGTCGTCGCGTTGCTGTTCGTGATCGCGTTCCTCACCTGGGCAGCCGCCGGAGGCCAGCTGTCGGTGGTGGGCCTGCTGCGCGGCTCGCTGGCCCGGGCGACACCGATCGCGCTCGGCGCCATGGCCGGGGTGCTGTGCGAACGCGCCGGCGTGATCAACATCGCCATCGAGGGCCAGTTCCTGGCCGGGGCCTTCACCGCCGCCGTCGTGTCCTCGATCGCCAGCAACCCGTGGGTGGGCCTGCTCGGCGGGATCTCCGCCGGCGTGCTGGTCGCCTTCATGCTGGCCGGGTTGTCGATCAAGTTCCAGGCCGACCAGATCGTGGTCGGGGTGGTCCTGATCGTGTTCGCGACCGGGGTGACGTCCTTCCTCAACACCCAGGTCCTGTCAGGCAACCCGCAGCTCAACTCACCGACGCGCTTCACCGCGATCGCGGTGCCCGTGCTCAGCGAGATCCCGCTGATCGGACCGGTGCTGTTCCGGCAGTCGCTGCTGGTGTTCGGCATGATCGCCGCGGTGATCATCCTGCAGTACGGGCTGTTCCAGACGAGGTGGGGGCTGCGCCTGCGCTCGGTCGGCGAGCACCCCAAGGCCGCGGACACCGTCGGCATCCACGTGCTAGCCACCCGGTACAAGGCCGTCCTGCTCGGCGGTGTCTTCGCCGGGATCGGTGGCTCGTGGTGGACGCTGGATGCGGTCGGGCAGTTCTCCCGGGAGATGACCGGGGGCCGGGGCTTCATCGCCCTGGCCGCGATGCTGGTCGGGCGCTACAGCCCCGTCGGCGCCTTCGGCGCGGCGCTGATCTTCGGCTTCTCCGACCAGCTCGCCACCTCGCTGCAGCTGCTGCGCGTGCCCGTGCCCTCGGATCTGCTGCTGACCGCCCCCTACCTCGTCACGATCGTGGTCGTGGCCGGTCTGATCGGGCGGCTCCGGGTGCCGGCCGCCGACGGCAAGCCCTACGTCAAGCAGTGACCCGGGCCGTCGTGCCGCCACCACGGCGCTGACGGGTGGAGCCGCCCCGCAGGGCGGCTCCACGGCCACGCGGCACCGTGGGACTCAGCTCTGCAGCAGGGTCCCGATGCGGGTGATGCCCTCCACCAGGTCCTCGTCGCTGAGCGCGTAGGACAGCCGGGCGTAGCCGGGGGCACCGAAGGCCTCGCCGGGCACGACCGCCACCTTCGCCTCCTCGAGCAGCACCTCGGCGAGATCCAGGGTCGACCCGACCTGGCGGCCGGCGACCTGCTGCCCGAGGTAGGACTCGAAGGACGGGAACACGTAGAACGCGCCCGTCGGCTCGAACACGCTCACCCCGGGGATCGCGGACAGCGCGTCGACCGCGACACGGCGGCGGCGGTCGAAGGCCTGCCGCATGGCCTCCGCGGGCTCCTGGTCGCCGGTGATCGCCTCCAGCGCGGCCGCCTGGGCGACGTTGCAGACGTTGGAGGTCACCTGGCTCTGCAGCTTGGCCATGCCCGAGGCCACGTCCACCGGAGCGATGGCCCAGCCGACCCGCCACCCGGTCATCGCGTAGGTCTTGGCCACCCCGCTGGTGATGATGGTCCGGGGCGCGGCGTCGGGAGCGACCGCCGGCAGGGAGGTGAACACGGTGTCGCCGTAGACCAGACGGTCGTAGATCTCGTCGGTGATCACCCAGATGCCGTGCTCCGCGGCCCAGTTGCCGACCGCGGCGGTGGCCTCGGGCGGGTAGACCGCACCGGTCGGGTTCGACGGGGAGACGAACACCAGCGCCTTGGTCCGCTCGGTCCGGGCCTGCTCGAGCTGGTCGATGGTGGCCTGGAAGCCGGCGTCCCCGGTGGTGGGGACGACCACGGGGACCCCACCGGCGAGCTTGATCTGCTCCGGGTAGCTGACCCAGTAGGGGGCGGGGACGATCACCTCGTCACCCTCGTCGAGCAGGGTCATGAAGACGTTGTAGAGCGCGTGCTTGCCGCCGTTGGCCAGCACCACCTCGGCGGGGGAGATCGTGCGCCCCGCGGTCCTCGAGGTCACCTCGGCGATCGCCTGGCGCAGTGCCGGCTGGCCGGGGGCCGGGGTGTAGCGGTGGGAGGCGGGCAGCTCGGCCGCCCGCTGGGCGGCAGCGACGATGTGGGGGGGTGTGGGGAAGTCGGGCTCACCGGCGCCGAAGCCGATGACCGGCTCGCCGGCGGCCTTGAGGGCCTTGGCCTTGGCGTCCACCGCCTGGGTCGGTGACGCTTCCATCTCGCGGATACGACGGGCCAGTGACACGATGTGCTCGATTGTCTCGGTGGTCGGCAGGCTCGCTGCCACGCGCGGCGCCGGGGCCGGCCGCGCCAACCGAGTAGCGTAGCGGTAGGCCCCTCGCACCCCGGTGAGGGCGAAGGTCCCCACCCGGTGGCCAGCGGCCCACGCCAGCGCTTGACTGCAAGGTGCCCCCGCTCCCCACGCGCCCGGAGTCACCATCATGTCCGCGTCCGATCTGCGCATCCCCAGCGATCTGCTCCCACGCGACGGCCGGTTCGGCTGCGGGCCGAGCAAGGTCCGCCCCGAGGCCGTGCAACGGCTCGCCGCGGTCGCCGACGACCTGCTGGGCACCTCCCACCGTCAGCCCCGGGTCCGGGCCGAGGTCCAGCGGCTGCGTGAGGGGGTCGCCCAGCTGTTCGGTCTGCCCGACGGCTACGAGGTGCTGGTGACCGTCGGTGGTGCGACCGCGTTCTGGGAGTCCGCCGCCTTCGCGCTCGTCGAGCAGCGCGCCCGCCACTACGCCTTCGGGGAGTTCAGCGGCAAGTTCGCCGCGGCCACCGCCGCCGCGCCGTGGCTCGAGGACCCCGACGTCGTCACGGGAGCACCCGGGACCCGACCCGAGGCCACGCCGGCCCCTGGGTGCGACGTCCAGGCCTTCACCCACAACGAGACCTCAACCGGGGTGATGCAGGATCCGGTGCGCCTCGACGACGCCCTGGTGCTGGTGGACGCGACCTCCGGCGCGGGTGGCCTGCCCGTCGACCTGACCGCCACCGACGTCTACTACTTCAGCCTGCAGAAGGGGTTCGCTGCCGAGGGCGGGCTGACGGTCGCGCTGCTGTCGCCGGCGGCGGTCGAGCGCATCGAGCGCATCAGCGCCTCGGGCCGCTACATCCCGACGTTCCTGGACCTCGCGACCGCACTCGACAACAGCCGCAAGCAGCAGACCTACAACACCCCATCGGTCTCCACGGTGTTCCTGGCCGCGGAGCAGGTGGACTGGATGCTCGACACCTTCGGCGACCTCGCGGGCGTCGTCGCCGCCCAGCGGGACAAGGCGGCGGTGCTGTACGGCTGGGCCGACGCCCGGGCCTGGGCCCGCCCCTTCGTCACCGATCCCGACTCACGGTCGCTGGTGGTCGCGACCATCGACCTCGACGACGACGTCCCCGGCGAGCAGGTCACCGCGGTGCTCAGGGCCCATGGGGTCCTCGACACCGAGCCCTACCGCAAGCTCGGGCGGAACCAGCTACGGGTCGGCATGTTCCCGGCGATCGACCAGGCTGATCTCGAGGCCTACACGGCCTGCGTCGACCACGTCGTCTCGCAGTTGCCACCGAGCTGAGGACAGCGGCGCCGGTCCTGCACCCGTCACCCCGGCGTCGACCAGGCGGGTACACCCGCGGCCGGCGGCCTTGGCGGCGAACAGCGCCTCCTCGGCGCGCTCCAGCAGCTCAGCCGGGGCGAGCGGACCCTGCGTCCACCCCACCCCGATGCTGAGCGTCACCGCGGCGCCGGTGGCGGACCACCGGTCGTGCACCCGCTCAGCGGCCCCGTGGGCCACGGCGAAGGGCACCCCGGCCAGCACGACCACGAACACGTCACCGCCTGGCCGGCTGACGAGGTCGTCGGCTCGGCAGACCTCCCGCAAGGTGGCGACGACCGACCGCAGCAGGTCGTCGCCAGCGCGGTGACCGTGGGTGCGGTTGACGCGCTTCAGGCCGTCGACACCGACGGCCAGCACCGCCAGGGGCTCGGAGGGGCCGGTGGCGGCGACCACGGCGGCCAGGCGCTGGTGCAGCCCCTGGTGGTTGAGCGCACCGGTGAGGACGTCGGTGTGCTCCACGGGCTGGGGCGCGGCCGTGAGGGCCGCCAACCGCTGGCGCGCACCGAGCGGTCGCAGCGCCCCGAGCCTGGTCACCACGGCGACGGCGGCGAGGAGGAGCAGGCCGGTCAGCGTCGCCGACCACGACGCGCCATCGAGGATCGCGATGGCGCCGAACGACCCCAGCACACCCCCCGTCAGCAGCCCGGCGGTCGCCGTCGGGGTCGCTCGGGCCGCGACCACCGCGACGAGGGCGAACAGCAGGACCAGCGGGCTCGTCGTGCCGCCGCCGAGCCACACCGCCGTCGCCGCCGTCAGGACGAGGAGGAGACCCCACGGCAGCGACGTCGGTGCGGCCCGGTCCGTGCCCGCTCGGTGCTGGTGGCCAGCACGGATGACCGCCACGCCGGCCAGCACCGTGACCGCGATCCCCAGCGCGAGCAGTGCCGTGCGCCCCGCCACGTCCCCGACGCTCAGCGCGGCGAGCACCACCGTCAGCCCCGTGAGCAGGGCGGCCACCTTCTCCGGACTGGGCGGCACCCGCCACGAGGTGGCGTGCGGCTCCGGGCTGGCGTGCGCCTCCATGCCATGAGGTATCGACACACCGACGGGCCGGCTCAAGCCCCGTTCTGCTGCACGTCATCGACGCAGGAGAGCGGGAGCGGTCAGCCGCCGATGTGGGGTGCCACCTCGGCCGCGGCCACCTCGCCGTAGACCCGGCCGAGCCGGTCGAGGAAGCCCTCGGGCTCGAGGTCGTACTCCTGGGTGCCGATGTGCTCGAGGACGTAGGTCGCGACCATCGAGCCGATCTGGGCCGCACGCTCCAGCGACACCTTCCACGACAACCCCGCCAGGAGGCCCGCGCGGAAGGCGTCACCGACCCCCGTCGGGTCCTCCCGGCGCTGCTCGGGGGCCGCGGGTACCTCGACGCAGGCGCCGTCGGAGGTCTCGATGACCGAACCCTTCGGCCCGAGCGTCGTGATCCGGGTGCCGACCCGGCCGAGCACCTCGTCGCTGGACCAGCCGGTCTTGGTCTCCAGCAGCGCCTTCTCGTAGTCGTTGGTGATGAGGTAGTGGGCGCCGTCGACCAGCCTGCGCACCTGGGCGCCGTCCATCCGCGCGAGCTGCTGGCCCGGGTCGGCCATGAAGCGCATCCCGAGCTGGCGGCACTCGACGGTGTGCCGCAGCATCGCCTCGGGGTCGTTGGGGGAGATCACGACCAGGTCGAGGGCCCCGTGGCGATCGGCCAACGGCGCCAGCTCGATGAACCTCGCCTCCTCCATGGCGCCGGTGTAGAACGAGGCCATCTGGTTCTGGTCCTGGTCGGTGGTGCACAGGAACCGGGCGGTGTGCTTCAGCTCCGAGACGTGCACCCCGGAGGTGTCGACGCCGTGCCGCGACAGCCAGGCGCGGTAGTCACCGTCGAAGTCCTGCCCCACGGCGCCGACCAGCACCGGCGTCAGCCCGAGCTGGGCGAGCCCGAAGGAGATGTTGGCCGCGACCCCACCGCGGCGGACCTCCAGCTCGTCGACCAGGAAGGACAGGCTGACCCGGTCGAGCTGGTCGGCGACCAGCTGCTCGGCGAACCGGCCCGGGAAGGTCATCAGGTAGTCGGTCGCGATGGA
>SLQK01000095.1 GCA_007131525.1 Nitriliruptoraceae bacterium
GTTGCTCGCGCACCTTGGCAGGACGTGTGCCTTCCAAGGTGCGCGAGCAACGCGGACAGGGGCGGACGGGGGCGGACGGGGGCGGACGGGGGCGTGGGGAGCAGCCGCCGGCAGCACGCCTGGTCGTCAGCCCCACAGCGAGTCGGTTCCCAGCCGCAGCTCCTGACGCCGCGCGCGCCGCGCGCGCCGCGCGTGCACCCAGGATGGGCGCGAGCCGCCCGGACGTGGGATGATGGCGGCCCCAGGCGCTGTCGGAGGGCCGATGTCGAACTCGCCACCGTCGGATCGCCCGGCCCCGTCGGCGGGTTCGGGCGCCATCTCACCCCTGGCCGTCGAGCTGACCCGTGCCCGTCGGCTGCGGTGGTTGCTCGTGGGTCTGGCCGTGTTGGTCCTGATCGCCGCGCTGTGGGCGTTCGGCGTGCGACCGGCAGGGGTCGACCTCCCTGCCGTCCTCCTGGGCGGGCTGATCCTCATCGCCGCGCTGTACGGCCTGGACGCAGCGGTCGCGGAGTGGCGGTCCCGCAGGCTGCTGCGGCTGTCCACGGTCCAGGAGCAACGTCGTCGCGACCTGGCCGAGGAGGTGGCGCGCCTCGACCGCGTCGACCTGGCTGCGCGTCATCTGCTCCACGCAACCACGCTGCCTGAGACCGCCGAGCGGCTCCGGTTCGCCGCCCGCGAGCTCGTCCCAGCCCGGAAGGTCGGTGTCCTGCTGCGGGCGGCCGACGACCTGTTGGTCTCGGTGGAGGGGGAGGATCTCGGGACCGGAGCGGGTCTCGGCGCCGGCGCGATGGACCTCGCCTCCCGGGCGCTCGTGCGTGGCGCAGCGCTGCGGTGGTCCCAGGACCACGGCACGGATCCTCGGAGCTTGGCGCCGCGGCTCGCTGTGCCCCTGAGGGACGGCGCCGAGGTGGTCGGTGTGCTCGTCCTCGAGCGTGGCGCCGACGCCTCGCCCTTCGCCGCCGCTGAGCAGCGTGCGCTGGAGCGGCTGTCGCCCCATGCCGGGCGCGCGCTGACACGTGCGGTCACGGCGGGAGACCACAGCCCGGCAGCCGATCGGCCGGCTGCGCCGCTCGAGGCGACCCCTGCGACGCCGCTCGAGGTCGTGGACCTGGCGGCCCTGGTTCCAGCCGTCGTCGACGGCGTCATGGCGGCGGAGGGCGGGGCGGCTCGCCGCATCGTCGTGCTGGCTCCCACACCGGCGCGGATCCGGACCGATCCGACCGCTCTGGCTGCGGCGCTGCAGGGGCTGCTCCACCGTGTCCACGCGCACGCGCCCGCTGCATCGGCCATCGCGGTCGACGTGCTCATCTGCCAGCAGCAGGCTGAGGTCGTCATCGCCCACGGTGGTGGGGTGCTGTCAGATGACCTGCTGGACGAGCCCGGGGACGACGCACCGGATGCCCCTGCGCCTCGCCCCGCCATCGCCGCGCTCGGGGGCAGCGTCAGCGTCCGCGATCGGTCCGGGGTGCCGCAGGTGCGGGTGCGGCTCCCCGCAGCCGGGCGCACCGATGGGTACCTGGAGGAGCAGGGGGAGATCCCGCCGTTGGTTGCGGAGGCCCCGGCGGGCTCTGAGGTCTGACGGCGCGCTGATGGCTCAGACGGACGGGAGCCGGAAGCGGGTCAGCGCCCCGATCGAGGCGATCCTCCGTTCAGCGACCCGGACCGCCGCGACCTCGGTGCTGACACCCTCGACCCGAGCGACGTCGATGATGCGTCGGAGCGTTCGCGGGATCACCTCGACGCGTCGGCGGGCCCGCTCGGCTGAGTGGCCGGCCGGGTGGAGCTCGTCGGCGACGGTGATCACGCCGCCGGCGTTGACCACGTAGTCGGGGGCGTACAGCACCCCGCGTTCGTGCAGCCGCTCGCCGTCCTCCTCGGTGGCCAGCTGGTTGTTCGCCCCCCCGCAGACGATCCTGGCCTGCAGCGCGGCGATGCTGTCCGGGTGCCACACGCCACCGAGGGCGTTCGGCGACACGATCTCCGCGTCCACCGCCAGCACGTCCCCGACCCCGACGACCTCCACCCCGGGCAGCTCGGCGACCCGGTCCACCGCAGCGGGCGCGACGTCGGCGACCGTGACCTTCGCCCCCTCGTCGACGAGGTGCTGGACGAGACGTCGGCCGACCTTGCCGAGTCCCTGCACCGCGACGTGGCGACCGCCGAGCTCGGCGCTGCCGAGGACGGCCTCGGCCGCGGCCTTCATCGACAGGTACACACCGGCGGCGGTCAGGATGCCGGAGTCGCCCGATCCGCCCTCCACCGGATCCGCTCCCGTGGCCCAGCGGGTCTCCCGCTGGATGATCGCCATGTCGGCGGGGGTGGTGCCGATGTCGCAGGCGGTCACGTAGCGCCCGCCGAGGCTCGCGATCACCCGGCCGTAGGCCCGCAGCAGGGCCTCGGAGCGCAGCTCGGCGGGGTCACCGATGATCACCGCCTTGCCGCCCCCATGATCGAGGCCCGCACAGGCGGCCTTCAACGTCATCGCCTTGGCGAGCCGCAGGACGTCGATGAGCGCGGCCTCGTCGTCCTCGTAGGGCCAGAAGCGGGTGCCTCCCAAGCTCGGCCCGAGCGCGGTGGAGTGGATCGCGATGATGCACCGCAACCCGGTGGCCTCGTCGCTGCCGAACACGACCTGCTCGTGCCCATCGAAGTGGACGAAGGTGCCCTGCATCGTCGCTCCTATCGCTGGGGATCGCCCGTGTCGCGGTGGGAGGTGCGGCGGCCGCCGGGTCGCAGCGGCCCTGCGCCGACCCTAACCCCCCTTGCTGTCGCGTGCCGCCCATCCCGCTGGCTACCGTCGCGGCCATGGTCGTCCCGTGCGCACAGCTCAAGGTGTTCTCACCGCTCGAGTCGCTGTCGGAGGCGGCCGCGACGGCGATCCGTGACGCCCTCGACCGGGGTGACGGGTTGTCGCGCTCCAGGGCCCGCGACATCGAGGCGGCGTGGAGCGCGACGGCGCTGCCCACCGGCACCCCGCGGCCCGATCCGGGGGCGGTGCAGGTGCGGCGGGTCGCCGGCCGCACCATGGTGTGCCCCCTGCAGCTCGGGCTGCGGGCGACCCTCGCCTACGCCGCGCTGGAGCAGCAGGTGCCGAGCGTCGTGCTCGCGGCCATGGTCCCCGATCCGCGGACCCGCAGGGCGTTGGAGCGTGCGACCACCGCGGTCCCCCATGTGCTCGATCATCCCTTCGTCGCGCCGCTGCCGTGGTTCCTGGCCTTCGCTCCGAACGAGCAGCGGTTCACCGACCCGCCCGAGGGTCAGGGGCCCCGCCTCGTCCACCTGACCACGGTGGGGCAGGCGGGACCCCGGCTCGACCGCGTCATCGAGGTGGTCGGCTCGGTGCTGATCGACGCCGACGAGATCCTGGCGGAGCTCGGCGAGCTCTCGGTGTGGATCGATGCCTTCGATGCGGGGTCGCTGCTCGAGCTGGACCATGGCCCTGCGGGCCGCCTGCGAGGGGCGGCGGGACTCAAGCGGGACAGCACCTGCGCCCAGCTGTGGCGCGCCGTGGAGGCGCTGGAGGAGGGGGACGACCACGCCGCGGCCGTCGCCTACGCGACCGCGCGCGCGGGCTGGTCCCAGCCGCGACGGCTCGCCCACGCCAGCTGAGCGCCACCGCGCCGGACCTCGTCCCGCGCCAGCGCCGGTTCGGCGCCGGCACCGACGGGCCGCGGTGTCGTCAGGCCGGTCGTTGCAGGGCGCGGGCCAGCACCTCGGGGGTGACGTTGCCGCCGGAGAGCACGATCCCGACGCGCCGTCCGGTCACGTCGATGTGGCCGGCGAGCACGGCGGCCAGGGCCGCCGCTCCCGAGGGCTCGAGCACCTGCTTGCAGGTCATCGCCGACCAGCGCAGTGCCGCGAGCACCTCGTCGTCGCTCACGCCGACGACGCGGTCCACCAGTGCGCGCAGGACCGCGAGCGGAGCCCGTCCCACGTGGGGGGTCTGCTGCCCGTCCAGCAACGTGCGGGGGACCGTCACCTCGACGACCTCTCCCGCGGCCAGCGCCGCCCGGGCCGCCTGACGACCGGCGGGCTCGACGCCGACGATCTCCACCTCGCCGAGGGCCGCGGTGACGGCGACGGCGCAGCCCGACAGCAGACCACCGCCGCCGACCGGCACGAGGAGCAGGTCGAGTCCCTGCACCTGCGCCGCGAGCTCGCGGCCGACGGTGCCCTGCCCGGCCATCACGTCGGGGTGGTCGAAGGGCGGGATCACCGTGGCGCCCCGCTCCCGCGCGATGCGATGGCCGATGGCCACGCGGTCCTCGGCGTAGCGGTCGTAGGTCACCACCGCGGCGCCGTACCCGCGGGTCGCGGCGAGCTTGACCGCCGGCGCGTCGGTCGGCATGACGATGGTCGCGGGGACGCCGTGGAGCGCGCTCGCCAGCGCGATGGCCTGGGCGTGGTTGCCGGAGGAGAAGGCCACGACCCCCCGGGCCCTCACCTCGGAGGGCAGCGCGGTGATCGCGTTGTAGGCGCCCCGGAACTTGAAGGCGCCCACCCGCTGCAGGTGCTCAGCCTTGAGGTGGAGCTGACCGCCGGTGGCGGCGTCGAGGCGTCGGGAGGTGAGCACGGGGGTGAGATGGGCGATCCCCGCGAGCCGCGCCGCGGCACGGGCGATGTCGTCGGCGTCGATCGGCAGCGCAGCCCCGGGCTCCACGGGGCTCAGCGGCGACGGTCGAGCTCGTCGCGGATCTCATCCGCCACGGCGACGGAGGTCAACGACTGGACCGTCCGCAGCCGGTAGCGGCGCTCGCCGTCGTCCCCGGCCACCACCCAGGCCAACGCGCCATCGCGGAGCAGCTCCATGGCGGCGTCGCCGACGTCGGGCCGGTCCAGGTAACGGGCCAGGTCGACGAGGTCGCTGAGCGCCGCCAGTCGGGCTTCCTCGTCACCCTCGTCCACGGCGTAGGCGGCCACCAGCAGCGCCGGGGCATCGGGGTCGTCGGCGAGGCAGAGCGCCGCGGTGTGCATCGCCATGTTGAGCTGGCGCTCGAGGTGCGCAGCGCGGGTGAACCCCGCGAGCCGGGCGGCGCGGTCAGGACCTGGTTCCTCGCTGTCGAAGGAGCGGAACTCCTTGCGGAGATCGCGGATCCGCTGGTCCGGGGTCACCGGCTTGCTGCTGGCGTTGCGGGCCACCGCCGTCTCCTCGTCACGGGTCTGCGACCGGGGCCCACGCTAGCGGTCCGGGTCGGCCCACCGGTCGGCCGCCGTGGCCGCGCAGGTCAGCTCGGGTCGCACAGCGCGAGGGTCCTGGCTCGCAGCCGCTCGATCGCGTCGCCGAGCTCGGCGTCCCGCAGGTCGGTCCCGTCGTCGGCCACGACCCGTCGCAGCTCGGTGACCACGGCCTGCGCCTCGGCCGTGAGGTCGTCAGGTGCCTGGGCGAGCAGTTCCTCGGCCGCTTCCTGGGCGGTGGCCGGGGAGCCCGACTCGATCGCGGTCGTGACCCGGGTCACGGCGAGGCAGAACCGGGCCCGGTCGCTGAGCTCCTGGGTCCCGTCGCGCAGCTGCTCCACCTCGTCGCCGACCTGGCTGCGCACGTCCGCGCAGGCACCGACGGCGGTGGCGAGCACCGCCGTCAGGATCAGCACCGTCACAGCGCGAGGCATGCCGCGCAAGGTAGCCAGCGCCCCCCGGCGCGGCCCGGCGCCAGCGGTTACCGTTGACCATCCCCGGCGGTCCGGGGCACTGCCACCCTCCAGCCCCGTCGCCCGCCGCCGGTCAGCCCACCAGGAGACCTCCGTGGCGAACACCGACGACCAGCCGATCATCACCGACGGCATCCCCGCTCAGTACCCCGACGTCGACGAGGTCGAGACCCGCGAGTGGCTCGAGTCCTTCGACGCCGTGGTCGAGGAGCACGGTGCCACCCGCGGCAGGTTCCTGCTGCTGAAGGTGCTGCAGCGGGCCCGCGAGGCCAACATCGGCATCCCGTCGCTGACGACCACGGACTACATCAACACCATCCCGCCGGAGCGCGAGCCGGAGTTCCCCGGCGACGAGGCGTTGGAGAAGCGCATCCGTCGCCACATCCGCTGGAACGCCGCGGTGATGGTGCACCGCACCAACGTCAAGCACGGCACCGGTGGCCACATCGGCACCTACGCCTCCGCGGCCTCGCTCTACGAGGTCGGCTTCAACCACTTCTTCCGGGGCCACGACGCACCTGGTGGTGCCGATCAGGTCTTCTTCCAGGGCCACGCCTCCCCGGGTATCTACTCCCGTGCCTTCCTCGAGGGTCGCATCAGCGAGGACCAGCTCGACCGCTTCCGCACCGAGGTGGAGGAGGGTGGCCTGTCCTCCTACCCCCACCCGCGGCTGATGCCGGAGTTCTGGGAGTTCCCCACGGTCTCCATGGGCCTCGGGCCCCTCAACGCGATCTACCAGGCACGCTTCAACCGCTACCTGCACCACCGTGGCTTCAAGGACACCTCGAACCAGCACGTGTGGTTCTTCGGTGGGGACGGTGAGACCGCGGAGCCGGAGTCGCTCGGGGCGCTGGCGGTCGCGGCCCGCGAGGAGCTCGACAACCTCACCTTCGTGATCAACTGCAACCTGCAGCAGCTCGACGGTCCGGTGCGGGGCAACGGCAAGATCATCCAGGAGCTCGAAGGCGTGTTCCGCGGCGCCGGCTGGAACGTCATCAAGGTCATCTGGGGCCGGGAGTGGGACGAGCTGCTCGCCCTCGACGTCGATGGGGCCCTGGTCAAGCGGATGAACGAGGTCCCCGACGGGCAGATGCAGACCTACATCGCGAAGGGCGTGCCCTTCGTCCGCGAGGACTTCTTCAACGCCGACGACAAGCTCAAGGCCATCGCCGACCGCTTCAGCGACGATCAGCTGGCCAGGCTCACCCGCGGCGGTCACGACTACCGCAAGGTGTACGCGGCTTTCAAGGCGGCGACGGAGACCACGGGGGTACCCACGGTCATCCTCGCCCAGACCGTGAAGGGCTGGACGCTCGGACCGGACTTCGAGGCCCGCAACGCCGTCCACCAGATGAAGAAGCTGTCCGCCGAAGCGCTCAAGTCCTTCCGCGACCGGCTGCAGTTCGACGTCAGCGACGAGGAGCTCGAGGGCGACCTGCCGCCCTACATCCACCCGGGTGAGGACAGCGAGGTGGTGAGCTACCTCAAGGAGCGCCGCGCGGAGCTCGGCGGGTTCGTGCCGGAGCGCCGGGTGTCCTACCCCTCCCTCGAGCTGCCCGACCGCGGCGTGTACGACGCCTACAAGCAGGGCGGCGGCAACCAGGACATCGCCACGACGATGGTGCTGGTGCGGCTGTTCAAGGACCTGCTGCGCAAGGGCGACGTCGGCAAGCGCATCGTGCCGATCATCCCCGACGAGGCCCGCACCTTCGGGATGGACTCCTGGTTCCCCACCGCCAAGATCTACGACCACCACGGCCAGACCTACGAGCCCGTCGACCGCGAGCTGCTGCTCAGCTACAAGCAGGCCACCGACGGCCAGATCATCCACGAGGGCATCACCGAGGCCGGCTCGATGGGCACCTTCCACGCCGCGGGAACGGCCTTCGCGACCCACGGCCAGCCGATGATCCCCCTCTACATCTTCTACTCGATGTTCGGCTTCCAGCGCACCGCCGACCTCATCTGGTCCGCGGCCGACCAACGCGCCCGCGGGTTCATGATCGGTGCGACGGCCGGGGGCACGACGCTGAACGGTGAGGGCCTGCAGCACCAGGACCGCCACTCGCTGTTGATCGCCCAGTCCAACCCCGCCGTGGAGGCCTACGACCCCGCCTTCGGCTACGAGATCGCGGTCCTGGTCGAGGACGGGCTCCGACGGATGTTCGGTGGTGAGGACGGCGCCGGTGAGGACGTCATCTACTACCTGACCGTCTACAACGAGCCGATCCCGCAGCCGGCCCTGCCCGACCACGTCGACGAGCAGGACATCGTGGCCGGGATGTACCGCTTCAAGGAGGGACCGGGCGGCGAGTACAGCGCGCACATCCTGTCCTCCGGGACCATCATGAACGAGGCGCTGAAGGCCCAGCAGCTGCTCAAGGACGACTGGAACGTCTCCGCCGACCTGTGGTCCGCACCCGGCTGGAACCGTCTGCTGCGCGACGGTGCCGCCGCCGAGGCCTGGAACCGCACCAACCCGGGCAAGGACAGGCGTGTCCCCCACGTCCGTCGGATCCTCGAGGAGGCCGGCACCCACGGCCGTCCGCACGTGGCGGTCAGCGACTGGATGCGGGCGACGCCGTTCCAGATCTCCGACTGGATCCCGGGCCCCTACGCGGTGCTGGGCACTGACGGGTTCGGCCGGGCGGACACCCGGGCGGCGCTGCGCCGTTTCCACCGCGTCGACGCGTACGCCACCGCGTACTGTGTGCTGGCGGAGCTGGTCAAGCTCGGTGAGTTGGACGAGTCGGTCCTCCACGAGGCCATCGAGCGCTACGACCTCGACTTCGCTCGGGTGCCGTTCTTCGGCCAGCCCGGTGACACCGACGATCGGACGCGGTGACCGCTCAGGCCAGCCGGGCCCCGACCCCGGGGCGACCTCATCCACAGGGCCGGACAACCGCCGCCCGCGTGGACGGTCGCCCCGCTATCCTTCGCCGGGTCAGATGCGTTCCAGCACGTTCGGAACGTGATACGCCAAGGCTGGAGTGGACGCGCACGTGGCGCGTCACCCGCCGATACACGGAAGATGCACCAGATGCCGAGCGGCACCGTCAAGTGGTTCAACGCGGACAAGGGCTACGGTTTCATCCAGCCCGATGAGGGCGGCGACGACCTCTTCGTCCACTTCTCCGCCATCAACGTTCAGGGGTACAAGACCCTCGAGGACGGCCAGGCCGTCACCTTCGAGGTCACCCAGGGGCAGA
>SLQK01000073.1 GCA_007131525.1 Nitriliruptoraceae bacterium
ACCCGCGCTTACCCGCGTCCACCCGCGCCGTGGCCTCGGGCGGCGCGTGCGGGGTGGCCGGGGTGGCGCAGCGGTCATCGCCGGCCGACAGCCGGCCTCGGTCCGCATCGCCGGCCGGCAGCCGGCCTCGGTCCGCACCGTCGGCGGCCGCCGGCCCCGCGGCGTCAGTGCTCCGACATCCTCGGCACCACGGTGACGGGGATGTGGCTGTGCTGGATCAGCGAGCTGGCGACGCTACCGAGCACGAGCTTCGACACCGGTCCCAGGCCCCGCGAGCCCACCACCACCAGGTCAGCCCCGCGCTCCTCGGCGACATCGAGCAGCGCCGTCCGGGCGTCGCCCTCGGCGACCACCGACTCGTGCTCCTCCAGGCCGCGGACGTGGAGCGGCGCGCACCAGTCCTCCAGGAGGTCCGGCAGGCTCCGACCGCTCGTCGCCAGAGGCTGCACGCTCGGGTCCGGGATCGCTCCGGGGGCCGCGGCATGCACGGCGACGATCCGGGCGCCGGTCCGTTCCGCGATGTCGGCCGCCGTGGCGAGGGCCCGGGCGGCGTGCGTGGAGCCGTCGACCCCGACCGCGATCGTGTCGAGCCGGACGCGCCCGTCCCGTGGCAGGTGTCGGACGACGGTCACCGGGCAGGGAGCGTGCTCGCAGAGTTGCCGGCTGACCGAGCCGATCAGCAGCCCGCGGAAGCCGCCCACACCGCGGGATCCCACGACCATCATCGAGGCATGTCCGGCCGCGAGGTTGAGCAGCGCGCCGCTCGTCGGTCCGCGCACCACCTCGACGGTCACGTCGAGGCCCTCGGGCTCGCCGATCGTCTCTGCGACCAGCTTGGTGAGGTGCTCGTTGAGCATGGCATCCGCGCGGGCAGGCTCGGGGAGCTCCACCCGACCGATCCGCACGACCGTGTCCGAGGGGTACTGCCACGCCTCGACGACGTGCAGCGGGACGTCCAGGAGACGGGCCGCACCGGCGGCCCACTGCAGTGCCAGCCGGGAGCAGGTCGAGGTGTCGACGCCGACCAGCATCGCCCCGGCCGCGGTCGAGGTCCGGAGGCCGGTGACCATGGATCACCCTCCTTGCAGGGGGAACCATCATCGCCAAGGACGCGAAGGGCGGGCCAGGGTCCGAGGTCACAGCCGTGGACGTCGCCGCTCCGGCCCCGGATCGGCGCCCGCCCGGTCGGCCGTGCAGCGTGGACAGCGCGGCCGCTCGCTAGCGTCGGAGGTCAACGGGCGCCGGTGACCCCGGCGCGTCGACCCTGGAGGGACCATGTCCGCTGATGTCGCCGCCATCGTGCTCGCCGCCGGGCAGGGGACCCGGTTCCGTTCCGACACGGCGAAGGTCCTGCACCGGGCCGCGGGACGCACCCTGCTCGGGCACGTGCTGGAGGCCGTGCGGCCGCTGGGGCTCGGCCAGGTGCTCGTCGTGGTCGGCCACCAGGCCGACCAGGTCGGCGCCGAGGTGGCGGCCTCGGGGCTGCCCGGCGCAGGCACCGTGTTGCAGGCCGAGCAGCGCGGGACCGGGCACGCGGTCCAGGAGGCCGTCCCTGCCCTCGACCCGGCCATCCGGCGGGTGCTGATCCTGCCCGGCGACACGCCGCTGCTGACCCCCGAGGTCCTGGGGGAGCTGCTCGCGGCCGGTCAGGACGGCGGCGCGCTGCTGACGGCGCGGATGCCCGACCCGACCGGCTACGGGCGCGTCGTCCGCGCCGAGGACGGCACCGTGGCACGGATCGTCGAGCACCGCGACGCCACCGACGCTGAGCTCGCCCTCGAAGAGATCAACGCCGGCATGTACCTCCTCGACCGTCAGCTGCTCGAGACCGCGCTGGCCCGTCTCAGCGATGACAACGCCCAGGGGGAGCTGTACCTGACCGACGTGGTCGAACTGCTGGCGGGCCAGGGGGCGCCCGTGGCCGCGGTGGTCGCCGACGCCGCGCGGATCGCCGGCGTCAACGACCGCTCACAGCTCGCGGCAGCCGCCACGGCGCTGCGGCGTGCGCACCTCGAGCACCTGATGCGCGACGTCGGCGTGAGCGTGACCGACCCCTCGACCACCTACGTGGACGTCGACATCGAGGTGGCGCGCGATGCGGTCCTGCTGCCCGGCACGATCCTCGAGTCGGGGACCACGGTGGGCCCCCGGTCGGTCGTCGGGCCCCACTCGCACCTGACCCGGTGCACGATCGGAGCGGATGTCACCCTCCACAGCACCCGGGCGAGCGACGCGGTGGTGGGCGACGGGGCGAGCGTGGGGCCCTACACCCACCTCCGCCCCGGGACGGTGCTCGGGCGTACGACCAAGGTCGGCTCCTTCGCTGAGACCAAGAACGCGGTGGTGGGCGACGGCAGCAAGGTGCCGCACCTCGCCTACGTCGGTGACGCCACCGTCGGCGAGCGGGTCAACATCTCCTGCGGGGTGATCACCGTCAACTACGACGGGCGGACGAAGTCGCACACCATCATCGAGGACGGCGCGTTCGTGGGGTGCGACACGATGCTGATCGCACCGGTCACGATCGGTGCCGGCGCGTACACGGCGGCGGGATCGACCATCACCGACGACGTCCCCCCGCGTGCGCTCGCGATCGCCCGCTCCCGCCAGACCGTGAAGGAGGGCTGGGTGGACCGGCGGTGAGCCGAGCGCTCGGTGCTGCGTCCCAGGGGCGTGCCAGCTAGCGTCTCGGGTCCACCGACACCGTGCCGGGGAGCCGATGGAAGTCGTCACCAAGAAGCGGATGATGATCTTCGCAGGGTCGTCGTACCCCGAGCTGGCCCGCGAGGTCGCCGATCATCTCGGGATGCGGCTCGGCCAGGTGAAGCTGTCGAGGTTCGCCAACGGTGAGCTGTACGCCCGCTTCACCGAGTCGGTCCGCGGTGCCGACGCCTTCGTGCTGCAGTCGCACCTGACGCTGCCCGGCGGTATGAGCATCAACGACTTCATCGTCGAGCAGCTCGTCATGCTCGATGCGCTCAAGCGGGCCTCGGCCAAGCGCACCGTCGCCGTGATCCCCTACTACGGCTACTCGCGCTCCGACAAGAAGGCCCAGTCCCGGGAGCCGATCTCCGCGCGGATGGTCGCGGACATGTACGAGTCGGTCGGGGTGGATCGGATCATGTCCGTCGACCTGCACACAGGGCAGATCCAGGGGTTCTTCCACGACCCCTTCGACCACCTCACCGCCCTGCCGCTGCTCAAGTCCTGGATCGTGGAGCACACCGTTCCCGAGGAGCGGGTCATCGTCTCCCCCGACGCCGGGCGGGTCCGGCTGACCGAGAAGTTCGCGGGCCACCTCGGTGCCCCCATCGCGATCCTCCACAAGCGTCGTGACCCCGGTCAGCACAACGTCTCGGTGACCCTCGACGTGATCGGTGACGTGGCGGGACGGACCGCGATCCTGATCGATGACATGATCGACACCGCCGGGACGATCGTCGGGGCGGCGGAGCTGCTGAAGGAGCGTGGCGCCAAGCGGGTGGTGGCCTGCGCGACCCATCCGATCTTCTCCGAGCACGCGGCCGAACGCCTGCAGAACTCCGTGATCGAGTCGGTCGTGGTCACCAACACGATCCCGATCCCACCCGAGCGCCGCTTCAGCAAGCTCGTGGTGCTCTCGATCGCCCCGATCCTCGCCTCGGCGCTGCGCGCGGTGTTCGAGGACCAGTCGGTGTCGGAGATCTTCCAGGGCGAGAACTGAACCCCACCGGACGCGACCCTGACCGCCGCGGTCCGGGTCCTGCGGGTTGCCGGGTCCGTGAGCGTGGCGGTACCGTGTCGGGCACGGCCCGCGTTCGTCGCGGGCCGAGCGTGTGTTCCACCCTGGCGGCGACGTCAGCGCCCGGGATGCCTTCCTCCCGGCGCCGCGGCTGGAGGTGGCCTCGCGCGCCCCACGTGCCACCTCGCCGCCGTCACGACGGTGACCGACCCGCGTCGGGGACCTGCCACGACAAGGAACAGCCAGATGTCCGATCAGCTGCACATCGTCGCCGAGGCCCGTACCCAGCTCGGCAAGGGCGCGACCGGGCGTCTGCGCCGCACCGGCCGCATCCCCGGGATCGTCTACGGCTACCGGGTGGACCCCACCCCCGTGCACGTCGACGCGCTCGCGCTGTACCACGCGCTGCACACCGAGGCGGGCGCGAACGCCCTGATCCGGCTCGAGTTCGACGGGGAGACCCACCTGACCGTCGCCCGGGACGTCCAGCGCCATCCCGTCAAGGGGCAGATGCAGCACGTGGACTTCCTGGCCGTGGACAAGGACGTGCAGATCTCCGTCGAGGTGCCGGTGAACCTGACCGGGGAGGACGACCTCGGTGACGACAGCGGGGTGGTGAACCAGATCCTCTACACCGTCCCGGTGCTCGTGAAGCCGCTGGACGTGCCGAACTACCTCGAGCTGTCCATCGCCGGCCTGGAGATCGGCGACGTCAAGCGGGTCGAGGACCTGGCCGGCATGCTGCCCGCCGGTGCGGAGTTCGACATCGAACCGGACCGGACGATCGTCACCATCAACGCCCCGATCTCCGAGGAGGCCCTGGAGGCCCTGGAGGAGGCCGCCGGGATCGAGGCCGAGGAGCCGGAGCTGATCGGCGAGGAGCCCGACGAGGCGCCCGCCGACGAACCCACCGACGACGAGGGCTGAACCCCTGCGCCTGCCGGGTGTTCGCCGTCGGCCCAGGACCGGTGACGCGGGCCTGGACGGCGCTGTGGCCGTCGAGCGGTGGTTGGTCGTCGGTCTCGGCAACCCGGGGGAGCGCTACGAGCACACCCGTCACAACGTTGGCGCGGACGCCGTGCGGCGCTTGGCGGCCGGCCGGCACGGCAGCTTCTCGCGCAACAAGCGGGCGCGGTGCGACATCGCCGAGGTCACGGTGGACGGCCAGCGGCTCGTGCTGGCGGTCCCCGACAGCTACATGAACCGCTCGGGTGAGCCGACCCAGGCCGCGGCGGCCTGGTACAAGGTCCCCACCGAGCGCGTGATCGTCTGCCACGACGACCTCGATCTCGAACCCGGGCGGCTGCGGCTGAAGCGAGGCGGCGGCCACGCGGGGCACAACGGGCTCAAGGACATCGACCGGGCGTTGGGCACCCAGGACTACCTGCGGGTCAGGATCGGTATCGGCCGCCCACCCGGGCGCATGCCAGCCCGCGACCACGTGCTTCGGCGGTTCCCGCCCTCCGAACGTGACACGATGGACGTCGCGCTGGCCGAGGCGGCCCAGGCGGTCGTCACTCTCGTGACCGACGGGCTCGAACCGGCGCAGAACCGCTACCACACCCGATGACGGACGAGGCCGCGAGGTCGGACCCTGCGCCGTGAGCTGAGGAGGAGCCCGTGAGGGAGAGGTTGCAGCAGATCCGGCAGGCCTGGACGCAGGTCCGTCAGGTCGACCCGAAGGTGGTGCCCTGGACCCTGCTCGGGGGCACGCTCGGGCTGCTGTTCGGCGTCGGCGTGGGTGCGCTGTCGCCCCTGGCGCCCCTGGTGGTCATGCCCGTCTTCGGCCTGATGTTCGCCCCGCTGGGGGCGCTGCTGGTGTTCAACCGTCGGGCCAGCAAGGCGCAGTACGCCGCCATCGAGGGGCAGCCGGGCGCCGCCGCGGCGGTGCTGCAGTCGATGCGGGGCCAGTGGTTCGTGACGCCGGCGGTGGCGGTCAACGCCAAGCAGGACATGGTGCATCGGGTGATCGGCCGCTGCGGCATCGTGCTGGTCGGCGAGGGGGCCGGCCAGCGCGTCAAGGGGCTGCTCGCCAAGGAACGCAAGCGCATGAGCAGGTCCGCCGGCGACGTCACCGTCACGACGATCGTCGTCGGTGACCGTGACGGCGAGACGCCGCTCCGCAAGCTGCAGGTGACCCTGACCAAGCTGCCGAGGGAGCTCAAGAAGGGCGAGGTGCCCAAGCTGGAGCGCAAGCTCAAGCCCCTCGACCGGGAGCTGCCGATCCCCAAGGGCGTCGACCCGATGTCGGCGCTGAGCCGGCGACGTCCCAAGCCGCGCTGAACGCCGGTCGGACGCCGGGCCGACCGACCCCCGCGAGGAACCCCGTGGCTGCTCCCAGCGACCTCCCCCGCTCGGTCGATGACGTCCTCGACCCTGGGCTCGCGGTCGGGGCGCTGGCTGCTGCGTTGCGGCCGGGCCGTGCCCATTGGGACGGGATCGTGGCGGACGACGACGACCTGGTCTGCGTGCCCTCGGCTCGGCCCTACGTGTTGAGCCTGCTCGCCGAGCAGGCGCAGCCGCTGCTGGTGCTCACCCCGCGGACCTCCGACGCCGAGGCGGTCGCGGACGGCCTGTCCGCCTACCTCGGCGAGGACCGGGTCCGCGTCTTCCCCGCCTGGGAGACCCTGCCCCACGAGCGGCTGTCGCCGCAGCCGGCCACGGTCGGCCGCCGGCTGGCCGTGCTGGACCGCCTGACCCACCCGGATGAGCATGAGGTCCCGCTGCTGGCGATCGTCGCCCCCGTCCGGGCGGGGCTGCAGCCCATGGACCCGCATCTGGCCACCCAGCGGCCGGTCACGGTGACCTCGAGGTGGGTGGGTTTCGACACCCTGACCGAGCGCCTCGGAGCCCTCGGGTACAGCCGGACCCCCCAGGTGGAGGCCCGGGGCGAGTTCGCCGTGCGCGGGGGGATCGTCGATGTCTTCCCGACCGCCGGCGACCACGCGGTGCGGGTGGAGTTCTGGGGCGACGAGGTGGAGTCGCTGCGGGAGTTCAGCGTCGGTGACCAGCGCTCCACCGGGCCGATCGAGGAGGTGGTGATCGACCCGGCACGGGAGCTGGTGCTGGACGCCGAGCTGCGTGAGCGGGCCAGGGCGGCCGTCGCCGAGTGGCCGCAGCTGACCGATGAGCTCGACCGGCTCGCCGAGGGCCAGACCTTCGAGGGAGCCGAGTCGTTGGTCACGATGCTGGCACCCGAGCCGGCGTTGCTGGTCGACTTCCTGCCGGCGACAGCGGGGATCGCCCTGGTCGATCCGCTCCTGCTGGAGGAGCGCGCCCGCAAGCTCCGGGAGGAGGCCGAGGTCCTGGCCGACACGGCCTGGCGGACCGCGGCCAGCCTCGGTGGGGCAGTGGCCCCCCACGGCCGTCCCGACGCCTCGAGCCCTGGCGGGGGGCCGACGACGGTGCAGGGGTTCGCGGATCCGGGCGAGCTGCTCGCCCGGGGCCCGGAGCGCAGCTGGCGGCTCACCCCCTTCGCGGCCGCGGCGGGTCGCCGGCTCGACACCGCGGCCTGGGACTCCTTCCGCGGCGACATCGTCAGCGCGGCGGCACGGCTGCGCGGGCTGCTCAGCGCGGGCGAGCGCGTGATCGTCTCGGTCGACGCCGACGGCCCGGCGCGACGGATCACCGACGTGCTGCGGGAGCAGGGCGTGCCCGCGGTCATCGGGGAGCAGGTCGCCCGCGAGCCGGCGGGTGCACGGGTCGAGGTCGTGGTCAGCCGGCTGCGGACCGGCTTCCGATCCGATGAGCTCCACCTCGCCGTCCTGGGCACCTGGGACCTGTTCGGCCCTCGGCGGCGGCGGGCGAGCCGGCGGCTGGGCACCCGCACGACGGCGGCGGACACCGCCCTGCAGCTCGAGGTCGGGGACGCGGTGGTGCACCGCACCCACGGGGTCGGCCGCTACCGGGGGATGGTCACCCGCGACCTGACCGGCGTGGACGGGCGGCGGGCCAAGCGGGACTACGTGCTGCTGGAGTACGCCGACGGTGACACGCTGTACGTGCCCTCGGATCAGGTCGATGCGATCGCGAGGTACCAGGGAGGCGAGACGCCGAGCGTGATGTCGCTCGGTGGGGCCCAGTGGGAGCGGGCCAAGAACCGGGTCCGCAAGGCCGTGCGCGACATCGCGGCGGAGCTGATCCGGCTCTACGCCGCGCGGATGCACGCGCCGGGCCACGCCTTCGCGGTCGACGGGCAGCTGCAGCTCGAGCTCGAGGACGCCTTCGCCCACGTCGAGACCCACGATCAGCTCACCGTCTCCGACGAGATCAAGCAGGACATGGAGGCGCCGCTGCCGATGGACCGGCTGCTGGCCGGCGACGTCGGTTTCGGCAAGACCGAGGTGGCCATCCGCGCGGCCGCCAAGGCGGTGTTCGACGGCAAGCAGGTCGCGGTGCTCGTGCCGACGACGATCCTGGCGCAGCAGCACCTCGAGACCTTCCGCGAGCGCTTCTCCGGGTTCCCGGTCGAGGTGGCCGAGCTGAGCCGGTTCGTCACCGACCGTGACAAGCGTCGGGTGCTGGACGGCCTGGCGGCCGGCACGATCGACATCGTCGTCGGGACCCATGCGCTCCTCGGCGCGCGGGTGCGGTGGAAGGACCTCGGGCTGGTCGTCGTCGACGAGGAGCAGCGGTTCGGGGTCAGCCAGAAGGAGAAGCTCAAGCAGCTCAGGACCTCGGTGGACGTGCTGTCGATGTCGGCCACGCCGATCCCGCGCACCCTCGAGATGGCGGTGTCGGGCATCCGGGACCTGTCGGTGATCGAGACCCCGCCGGAGGACCGCCAGCCCGTGCTGACCTCGGTCCAGCCCTACGACGAGGGACAGGTGGTGCTGGCGATCCGGCGCGAGCTGCTGCGGGACGGCCAGGTGTTCTACGTCCACAACCAGGTCGACACGATCCACCGGGTGGCGGCGAGCCTCGCGGAGCTGGTGCCCGGTGCCCGGGTGGAGGTCGCCCACGGACAGATGGACGAACGGCAGCTCGAGCGGGTGATGGTGCGGTTCTGGGAGCGGGAGATCGACGTGCTC
>SLQK01000139.1 GCA_007131525.1 Nitriliruptoraceae bacterium
CTGGGCGAACCGGTGGTGCAGGCCTGTCTCCGGCAGGGCACCCACTACGCCGACATCACCGGTGAGCCGGCTTTCGTGTCCCGGGTCCGCGACCGCTACGACGCCGAGGCCACCGATGCCGGCGTGAAGGTCGTCAACTGCTGCGGGTTCGACTCGGTCCCCCACGACCTGGGGGTGCGGTTCACGGTCGACCACCTCCCCGACGACGCCCCGCTCACGGTGCGCGGCTACGTGACCGCCAACGTCCGTCTCAGCGGCGGGACGCTCCACACGGCCCTGGAGGCGGTCGCCAGCCGCAGCATCCCGCGACCGGACCGCGACCGCACCCCCGATCCGCGCGCGCAGCGGCGGGTCGCGCTGCTGCCTCCCCGGCTCCATCGCATCGGCGAGCTGGGGGGCTGGGGCGTCCCGATGCCGACGATCGATCCGGTCATCGTGCTGCGGTCCGCCAGGGTGCTCGACGGCTACGGCTCGGCCTTCCGCTACGGCCACTACCTCCGGGTCCGGCGGCTGCCGACGGTGGTCGCCGGCGCGGGCGCGCTCGGGGTCGCCGGCGCCATGGCCAGCGTGGGGCCGACCCGGTCCCTGCTCAAGCGGGTCCTCCCCGAGCCGGGTGAGGGGCCGGACGAGGCGACCCGGGCCCGGTCGAGCTTCTCCGTGACCTTCCTCGCCCGGGGCGGCGACACCACGGTGACGACCCGGGTGTCCGGGGGCGAGCCGGCCTACGACGGGACCGCGATGATGCTCGGCGAGGCCGCGCTGTCGCTCGCTGTGGACGACGGACCGGCCACCGCCGGGGTGCTCACCCCCGCGGTCGGGCTCGGTGCGCCCTACCTGGCAAGGCTGCGCGACCAGGGGCTGCGCTTCGAGGTGGTCACGAACTGAGCGACCCGGTTCGGGCAGCGGGCGCACGGGCAGGGCGGGGACGGGAGGGGCGACGCTGGTGGAGCAGGTGGCGGAGCACGTGGCGGAGCAGCAGCGGCAGCGGTGCGACCTGGTCCTCGGGGGTGGCGGTGTCCGCGGGGTGGCACACATCGGTGCCATGACCGCGCTGGAGGAGGCCGGCTACGACGTGGTGCGGGCGGCCGGGGCGTCGGCCGGCGCGATCGCCGGCTCCTTCGCGGTCGCGGGGGTGGGAGCGGACACCCTGCGGTCGCTGTTCGACGAGCTGGACTTCACCCGCTTCGCCCTGGCCGACATCGTCGCCCGCCTGAAGGCGAACCGGGCCGCCACCCGGCTGCTGGAGCGGTTCAGCGACGATGGCACCGACCCTGCCACCTGGATCACCGAGGTGCTGGAGGGTCAGGGGATCGAGACCTTCGGTGACCTGAAGGTCACCGACGTCGAGGACGACGCACCGATCGAGCAGCGCTACCGCCTGGTGGTGCGCTGCCTCGACATCCTGAACCGGCGGGTCGTGCGCCTGCCCTGGGACTACGAGCGCTACGACCTGGACCCGGACCGCCAGAGCGTGGCCCGGGCCGTCCGCGCCTCGATGGCGATCCCCTTCGTCTACGACCCGGTCCGCATCGGTAACCGCGACACCGGCGCGCAGGCCCTGCTGATCGACGGGGGTCTGACCTCTGGCTTCCCCGTGGGCGTGCTCGACCGGAGCGACGACCAGCCCCCACGGTGGCCCACCTTCGGCATCCGGCTGCTGCCCCGGCCTCCGACCACCGCCGAACTCCCCGAGTCAGCCGTCGAGCTGGCGCGCATGGTGATCGACACGATGCTCGACACCAGCGACCAGCTCGCGCCTGACAACCCGTGCGACGAGGTCCGCACCGTCCGGGTCGACCTCTCCGAGGTCGGCACGTTGGACCTCGATGCCGACGAGGAGTACGACCTCTTCAGCTCGGGCTACGAGGCCATGCACGCCTTCCTGGAGCGGTTCAGCTTCGAGGAGTACAAGGGTCGCTGCCGCGCCTGAACGTCGACGCTGTCCCCGGTGGCGACGAGCCGAGCGCAGGCCCGTCGACCAGCGGTGGTCGCGATGGCTCGCCCGGCAGGCGGCGGACCCGGGAGCCGTTCCTGAGGCCGGCGGCGCGCAGGCGCCGGACCAGCTCGGACGCCCCGACCGGCTCGGCACCGAGGGCGATCGCCCGAGCACGGAGCTCCGCGGGGATGTCGTAGTGGTCGCCCTGGTACCACCGCCGCTGCAGCCCCAGCTGGGCGGCGAAAGCGTGCAGCTCAGCTTCGGAACGATCGCTCGCCAGGTGAGCGAACCGGCGGCCGCGGTGGGGCCAGATGGCCGCATCGACCAGGATCGCCATGCGCGCCTCCTCGCGGCTCAAGCCGGAGCGCGATGGTGGCGCTCCGCCCGAGCTCGTCGACCACGACCCGCGGCAGCCCGGCCTGATCGTCACGTCGGGCACCGTACCGAGCGCTGCCAGCCCTGCCAGCGCGACCCGGGGTGGCGCGGGTGGCGCGGGTGGCACGGGTGGCACGGGTGGCACGGGTGGCGCGGGGTGCGCGGAGCGGCGGTAGCGTGGACGGCCCCGCACCCGTCCCCCACGTGAGGTCGCTGTGGCGCCCGGTCCCCCGCCCGACCCGGCGGTCGAGCCAGCGCCCGACCCAGCGCCCGACCCAGCGCCCGACCCGGCGGCTGCATCGGCGGCCGCACCCGAGCTGTCCCGGTCCCCCGCACGCCTCCGCGCCGAGCTGGCGGACCTGCGCCGCTACCTGGCGGAGACCCCACCTCACCACGGCGCCGGGGCACGGCAGGCACTCGAGGCCCGCGTCGCGCGACTGGAGCGTGCGCTGGTCGAGGGCGGCGGGTGAACCCGAGGCCGGTCCCGCGAGGACACCAGGAGGATCCGATGAGCTTCGAACCACGTGGCAAGGTGGCGGTCGTCACCGGGGCGTCGAGCGGCATCGGGGCGGCGACCGCCGCCCGGTTGGCCCGGCTCGGCATGACGGTGGTCGCCGTGGCCCGGCGTGAGGACCGGCTCCACGAGCTGGCGGCCGCACATCCTGGGATCCGCCCCTACGTCGCGGACATCACCGATCAGGCCGCCGTGGACCGGCTCGCCGCCTGGGTGGAGACGCAGTTCGGGGCCTGCCATGTGCTGGTGAACAACGCCGGGGTGCCGGGCCGCAGCTTCCGTGGGCGCGACGACCTCGACGACACCCTGCACACGATCGAGGTCAACCTCGCGGGCCCGATCCGCTGCATGGCCGCCTTCGCCTCGCTGCTCGAGGCCTCGGCGCCGGCGCGGGTCGTCAACGTGGCCTCGGTGGCCGGCAAGCTCGGGGTGGGACCCGCCGGCTACGCCGCCAGCAAGTTCGGGCTGGTCGGCCTGAGCGAGGCGACCGGGTTGTCCTGGGCCCGCAAGGGCATCACCGTGTGCGAGCTCAACCCGGGGTTCATCCACACCGAGGGCTTCCCGAAGGACAGCCTGCGGGCGAGCCGGCTCGGCCGGCTGGTCGGGACCCCCGACGACGTGGCCCGCGCCGTCCACGACGTGATCCTCTCGGGCGCACCGGAACGAACGGTGCCGAGGTGGTACCGCATCCCGGTGGTGCTGCGGCACGCGGCGACGCCGGTGTACCGCAGCCTGGTGTCGCGGATGGGCCGGGCCTCGGGCGCCCGCGACCGCGATCGCGACCGCGATCGGTGAGCTGCCTCCGCCGCAGGTGGTCGGATGCGGATCACTCAGCCTGGTGGGGGTGCCATGCCGTAGGCCCGCAGCGCGCTGGCCACGTGACCGGGGTCCGCGCCGTCGCCGGTCGGCGGGAAGTCGCAGGCAGCGAGCCCCTCGGCCAGCGCGGCCGCGAGCTCGGCCGGTGCGCTCACCCCGACCGGGTAGGAGACGAGGTGCAGCGCGCAGCTCGCATCCTCTGGGTCCTGCAACCGGAAGCTCCGCCCCGCGGCATCCCACACGATCACAGGATCCCGGCCGGTGTCGAACCAGATGTCCGCGGTCTCACGCAGCGCCGGCGCCGGGACGCTGCGAGCTGCTGCAGGCTCGGACGCCTCAGTCGTCATCGACGACCGCGCTGAGATCGATCAGGCCCCCGGCGGCAGCCAGCGCGCCGGCCGTGGCGACAGCCCGCTCGTAGACGACGGTGAAGTAGTGCTCGGCGACGATCTCGTGCCCGGGCAGCGGTGGCAGCCCCAGTGAGCGCGGGACCGCCGCCGGGTCGTCGGTGATGCGCACATCCCGGGCGACCCTGGGCAGGGCCTCGGGCTCGCCCCAGAAGCCCGCGGCGTCGTTGCGGCCGGGCGCCTGCTCACGCTCCGGGCCTCGAGTGCGGTGGCGCCCCTTGCGCTGGCTGGCCCGCTTGCGGTGGCGCTTCTGCGACGACCCTCCGGGAGCGCCGTCGCCGAGCATCGTGCGCTCGGGGGCGTCCCCGGTGCGCTTGGGTCCCCGACCGCGGCCCCGCTTGCGCCGGGCCCGGCCGCGGCCGCCGTCACTGCTGGGCCCGGCAGCGGGCCGTTCCTCACGTCCATCACTCATGCGGCATCCCCTCGGGCGGCGGCGGGCAGGGGCACGTCCTCGGTCAGCACGGTGTCGGGGTCGATGCCGAGCGCCCGGCGCAGCTGCCGCTCGTCCAGGTCACCGACGGTGGAGGACTTCGGCAGCGCGATATCGGCGATCTTGCGCTTGCCGGCCACGACCTCCTCGACCCGCTCGTCCACCGTGCCCGGGCAGACCAGCCGGTGGGCGACCACGGTCCGGGTCTGCCCGATCCGCCAGGCCCGGTCCCGGGCCTGGTCCTCGACCGCCGGGTTCCACCACCGGTCGTAGAGCACCACATGGCTGGCGGCGGTCAGGTTCAGTCCGGTCCCCCCGGCCTTCAGCGACAGCACCAGCGCCCCGGGCCCCTCGGTCGTCTGGAAGCGTTCGATCATGCGGTCCCGAGCGCCGCGGGCCAGACCACCGTGGTAGCACTCGATCTCGATCCCGGTCCGAGCGGTCAGGTGCTTGGCCAGCCGCTCACCCCAGGTGGCGAAGTGCGTGAAGATCAGCATCCGCTCGTCGGACTCGAAGACGCTGTCGACGATCTCCTCGAGCCGTGCCAGCTTCCCGGAGCGGTCCTCCAGCGGTCCATCGTCGCCGGTGTAGGCGGCCGGGTGGTTGCAGATCTGCTTCAGCGCCGTGATCGCGGCCAGCACCGCGCCCTTGCGCTTGGTGGTGTCCTGGTCGGCGGAGGTGACCACCAGATCGTCCAGCACCGCCTGGTACAGCCCGATCTGCTCGGTGGTCATCGGACAGTGGTCGAGGGAGTCGATGCGGTCGGGCAGCTCCGCGGCGATCGCGGGCTCGGCCTTGGTTCGGCGGAACACCAGCACCCCGTTGAGGGTGGTCAGCGCCGACTCGGCGCCCTTGCCCTTGGCGGCGATCTGCTGCATCTGGCTGACGAAGGTGGCCCGGTCGCCGAGCAGGCCCGGGTTGGCGAAGTCGAGGAGCGCCCACAGGTCACCGAGCCCGTTCTCGATCGGCGTCCCGGTCAGCACGACCCGGATGCCACCGTCCAGGCGGCGTAGCTGCTGCGCGGTCTCGCTGGCGGGGTTCTTGATGACCTGCGCCTCGTCGAGGACGACGCGACTCCAGGTGATCGCCGCCAGCGCGTCGACGTCGCGCAGGGCGGTGCCGTAGGTGGTCAGCACGACGTCGGCATCGGCGGCCTCGGCGGCCACCTCCTCGGCATCGGCGCGGTTGGTGCCGTGGTGGACCACGACCTTGAGGTCCGGCACGAACCGGCTGGCCTCGCTGGCCCAGTTACCGACCACCGCCGGTGGTGCGATGACCAGCGCGGCCGGCGTGTCCTCGTCACGGTCGCGGAGGAAGGCCAGCAGGGTGGGGGTCTTCCCGAGCCCCATGTCGAGCGCCAGGATCCCTCCGAGGCCGGCGGACTCGAGGAAGTGCAGCCAGGCGAGGGCATCGGCCTGGTAGCTGCGCAGCTCGCCGTCGAAGCCCTCCGGCGAGGTGGGCGGCTGCTCGGGGATCGAGGCCGCGCTGTGCAGCAGGTCCGCCGCCCAGCCCTCGCCCTCCAGCTGGATCGGACGGCCCAGCGCCGTCCCGTCGAGGCCGAGGGCGTAGCGCAGCATGTCGGCGCCGGATAACCGGGTCCGGTTCGCCCGCTCCTCCAGCGCCGCGGCCGCCGCTTCCAGGTCAGCGTGATCGACGGCGACCCAGCGTCCCTGGGACCGGACCAGCGGACGTGACTGGGAGGCCAGCTCGCGGATCTGTGCAGCGGTCAGCTCCTCGTCGCCGAACACCGCAGACCAGCGCACGTCGCTGAGCTGCTGCGCCCCGACGGCCCGCTCCTGGGAGCCGAGCGAGGTCAGCTTGAGCTGGGAGCTGGCCTTCTTGGTCGACAGCGGTGGGACGCGGACGTCGAAGCCGGCGTTGGTCAGCACCGAGCCCATCTGGGTCATCAGCTCCCACGCCTCGTCCTGGCTGAGGATCACCTCACCGCGTCGGCGGTCCTTGCCGCGCTCGAGCGGGGCGTACAGGCCCTCGAGCCGCTCGAGCTCCCGCTTGATCAGCTCCTTGCGGTCGTGGTTGGCCCGGGACATCGCCGCTTCGACGGGCTCGTCCTTGCGCCGGCCGCCGGGTACCAGGGTGCGGAGCAACCACGCGTCGCCCTCATCGGGCGGGTCCAGCTGCACGATCAGCTCGAGCTTGGAGGCCCCGGTGACCCCCTCGGCCCAGGACTCCAGCCCGCGACGGATCTCCGTGCCCTGGGCGTGGGGGGCCTCGAAGGTCGAGCCGTCGAGCCGCCCGAGCGCCGCCTCGGCGATCTCGGCCGGGCGCTGGGGCTGTGGCGGGGGTGCCGGTACCTCGACGCGCCCGGCGGCGTCCCGGCAGATGGCGTCGACGAAGCCGGACACGATCGCGTGGGTGACCGTCCGGGCGTCGCGGCGACCCTCCAACGCCGCGACAGCCCCGGGCATGGCCTTCACCAGACCGGTCAGCTCGTCGTGGTCGATCAGGGTGGGCTCCCAGCGCACCGCGAAGTAGGACCGGTTCGCGGGGGCATCGCCGACCTTCCGCAGCTGCGGGACCATCCGGCCCTGGGCGACCAGCCGCACCGCCAGTGCGGCCGCCAGCCCGATCCAGGTGACGCTCGGAGCGAGCCCCTCGTCCTCATGGGTCCCGGCCAACGCGACCAACCACCCCAGCGTGTCGTGGATGTCGGCCGTCAGGGTCGTGGCGGTCGCCCCACCGGGCAACGTGATCGGATCACCCTCGCTGAACGCATCGACGGGCGCACCTGCGACCGCGAGCCGGTCCGCGACGATCGAGGTGGGCTCCGGGTCGGACCCACGCCCCGCGCTCCAGGCCACGATGGTGCCCCGCTGCCAGGACAGCTGCAGCTGCGGCGGGCTCGGCTCCAGCGCCGCAGCCTCCTCATCGGCGTCGTCACCCGCGGCCTCCTCGGCCGGCCCGCCGGTGGGCTCGGATGACGGGGCCGCCGCTGCTTCGGCCCGGCGCGGATCCTCCCCCGTGAGCTCGGTGAGCGCATCGTCGATCCGCTCACGCTCCTCCTGGAAGTCCGCCAGGACCAGGCTGCGCTCGGGCCCGGTGACCTCGCGCTCCAGCCGTTGGATCGTGCGACCGACGTCACGCCGCAGCCAACGCAGCGCATCGATCCAGCCCGCCTCGTCGCTGGACAACAGGTCGAGGTCGGTGTCGGACGCGAGGCCGTCGAGGTGCGCCTGGGCGAGCTCCCGGAGATCCTCCGGGGTCAACCGTCGGCCACGTGCGTGACTGGCGATGGTGGTCCCTCCGTACGCTGACGAGCCGCAGCCGCAGCGGTGCGGCGAGGTCGGGGTCGATCGGTCGGTGACGGCCCACCGATGGGCGCAGCACCGTCCGATCCGTTCGAGGCGCAACGTGGCGCATCGAGGTCGGCACCCTGGCAGACGGCGTGGAGCGGTCGTGCCGTCCGCGGTCCCGGCGGCCGGCGCATCATCACACCGTGGGGCCATCGGGACATCGGGACCCGTGGTGCCGAGGAGCGGCCACCCGGAGGGCGGCTCGACCCCGGCGTGTCCGGCTCGCTGGGCGCGAGCGGACGTCCCGGTCCCGTGCTGCCGTCAGCGTAGCGTGCCGGGGTGCGGCCTGCCCGGAGGTGGCTGCCCACCGACGGGCGGGAGCAGGTCCTCAGTGCAGGGCGTGCAGCGGTGGGTTGTGGTGGACCGGGATCTCCTCGCTCGGCGGCACGGGCCCGGGTGGGGTCCCGTCACCGAAGGGGCGCCCCCCGAGCTCCTCGCGGAAGTGTGGGGTCGCCCAGCCGGTCGGGTCCGGACCGAGGGGCACGATGCCGGTCGGGTTGATGTCGGTGTGCACCTCGTAGTAGTGCCGCTTGATGTGGAGGAAGTCGATGGTGTCCCCGAACCCGGGGGTCTGGAACAGGTCGCGGGCGTAGGCCCACAGGACCGGCATTTCGGTCAGCTTCGAGCGGTTGCACTTGAAGTGGTTGTGGTAGACGGCATCGAAGCGGGCCAGGGTCGTGAACAGGCGCACGTCGGCCTCGGTGATCGTGTCCCCCACCAGGTAGCGACGGGTGGCCAGGCGATCGGCGAGCCAGTCCAACCGGGCGAACAGTCGCGCGTAGGCCTGCTCGTAGGCCTGCCGGGTGCCGGCGAAGCCTGCCTCGTACACACCGTTGTTGACGTCGCGGAACACCCGTTCCGCCACCTCGTCGATCTCGTCGCGCAGCGGCGCCGGGTACAGCTGCGGTGCGCC
>SLQK01000250.1 GCA_007131525.1 Nitriliruptoraceae bacterium
CCGGGATGTCCACCCGGTAGATCGCCTCGGTGGCCGCTTCGACCGCATCCAGGTTCCGCTTGACGACCTTGTCGCCGAAGTCGCCGTAGCTCTTGCGCACGGCGTCGCGGATGGCCTCCAGGGCCTCGTCGGGGGGCAGCACCCCGCTGACCAGGAAGAACCCGGTCTGCATCACGGTGTTGATGCGACCGCCCAACCCGACGGCCCGGGCGATGCCGTGGCCGTCCATGACGTGGAGCTCGAGCTCGCGGTCGATGATCGTCTGCTGGACATCGCGCGGGAGCCGGTCCCAGACCTGGTCAGGCGGGAAGGGCGAGTTCAGCAGCAGGATGCCGCCGTGCTTGGCCTCCCGCAGCACCTCGAGCTTCTCCAGCAGCCCGAACTGGTGGACGCCGATGAAGTCGGCCTGTTCCACCAGGTAGGTCGACGAGATCGGCTCCTCGGACACGCGCAGGTGGGACGCGGTGACCGCTCCCGACTTCTTCGAGTCGTAGACGAAGTAGGCCTGGCTGTACCGCCCGAGGCCCTCCGCCAGGATCTTGGTGGTGTTCTTGGCCGCCCCGACGGTGCCGTCGGCGCCGAGCCCGTGGAAGATCGCCGCCAGGTCCCCCTCCAACCGCGGGAGCTGGAAGGACCGGTCGACGTCCAGCGACAGGTGGGTCACATCGTCGACGATGCCGACGGTGAAGCGGCGCTTGGGTTCGTCCTTGGCCAGCTCGTCGAACACCGCCTTCACGCTGGCCGGGGTGAACTCCTTGCTCGACAGCCCGTACCGGCCACCGATCACGTCGGGGAGGTCATCCCGCGCGCCCGTGGTCACCTGCTCCGCGAGCACGGTGACCACGTCCTGCAGGAGCGGCTCAGCGGTGGCACCCGGTTCCTTCGTGCGGTCGAGCACAGCGATGCGTGTGGCGGTGTCGGGGAGGGCGTCGACGAACGCCTCGACGGGGAAGGGCCGGAACAGCCGCACGACCAGCGCTCCCACCTTCTCACCCTGGCCGACGAGGTGATCGATCAGCTCGCGGACCGGTCCCACCCCGGACCCCATCAGCACGACGACCCGTTCGGCGTCGGGAGCACCGAGGTACTCCACGAGCTGGTAGCGGCGTCCGGTGCGCTCCGCCAGGGTGTCCATCACGGACTGGACCGCGGCGGGCACCGCGTCCACGAAGCGGTTGCCGGCCTCGCGGGCCTGGAAGAACACGTCGGGGTTCTGGGCCGACCCGCGCAGCGACGGTCGGTCGGGATCCAGGGAGCGCTGACGGTGCAGGAGCAGGTCCTCCTCCACGATCAGCGACCGCAGGTCGTCATCGCTCAGCAGCTCGACCCGGTTCACCTCGTGCGAGGTCCGGAACCCGTCGAAGAAGTGCAGCACCGGCAGGCGGGTCGACAGCGTCGCCGCGTGGGCGACGGCCGCCATGTCGTGGGCCTCCTGGGGCGAGTTGGAGGCCAGCATGGTCCATCCCGTGGACCGGGCGGCCATGACATCGGAGTGGTCACCGAAGATCGACAGCGCGTGGGTGGCCACGGTGCGCGCGGCGACGTGGATGACCGCCGGGGTCAGCTCGCCGGCGATCTTGAACATGTTCGGCAGCATCAGCAGCAGACCCTGGGAGGACGTGAAGGTCGTCCCCAGCGAGCCGGCCTGGATGGCGCCGTGCAGGGCTCCGGCCGCACCACCCTCCGACTGCATCTCGACCACCGTCGGCACGGCGCCCCACAGGTTGGGCCTGCCGGCCGACGCCCAGGCATCCGAGAACTCGCCCATCGGCGAGGACGGTGTGATCGGGTAGATCGCCACGGTCTCGGAACAGCGGTAGGCGACCTGTGCCGTCGCCTCGTTCCCCTCGAGCGTCGCGAACTCCGGTCGATGCTCCTCATCGGGCCCGGCCGGCTCTCGGCTTGCGGTTGACACGGACGTGGCTGACATCGGTCACCTCTCTGGCAGACGCGCGGCGCGGGCGCGCACGGACCTCGAGGCTGACCCTAGAGTTGGAGCCGACCCCCTTGTGCTGTCGCAGGTCCCCGATCGTTGGGACCTCGTGCCCCATCGTCGGGCGACGTCAGCTGTCGCGCCGCAGCTGCTCGGTCGATCCGGTGCCGACGGCGCCGTCGTCGGTCGGGTCGACCTCGACGACGACCTTGGCCACGCGCCGGCCCTGCAGCAGCTCCACCTCGATGACCGTGCGCTCGAGCTCGATGCGCTCGCCCGGCCGTGGCACCCGACCGAGCGTGCCGAACACGAGCCCGCCCACGGTGTCCCAGCCCTCCTCCGGCAGCTGGGTCTCAAGCAGCTCGTTGAGGTCGTCGACCCCGAGCCGGGCGTCGATGCGGAACCGGCCGTCCTCGAGGGGCTCGACCAGGGGCTCCTCCTGGTCGTGCTCGTCGACGATCTCCCCGACGATCTCCTCCAGCACGTCCTCGATCGTGACCAGCCCGACGAACTCGCCGTACTCGTCGACCACCACGGCGAGGTGGACCGCGTCGGCCTGTAGCTCCCGCAGGAGCTCGTCGCAGCGCTTGGTCTCGGGCACGAAGGTCGGTGGGCGGGTCAGGTCCTGCCAGCCGTGCAGCTCCGGCTGGGTGGCCAGCCGCCGCAGCAGGTCCTTGGCGTAGACCACGCCGACGATGCGGTCCGTCTCCTCCTTGGCGTGGACGGGGAGCCGCGAGTACCCGCCGTCGACCGCCACCCGGACCACCTCGCTGAGCGGTGCGCCCTCGGGCACGCTCACCACGTCGGGACGGGGAACCATCACCTCCCGTACCAGGGTCTCCCCCAGCTCGAAGATGGAGCGGATCATCGCCCGCTCCCCCGGCTCCAGCTCGTCGGCGTCCTCCTCCACCTCGTCGTTCAGGGCCCTGAGTTCGTCATCGCCGGCGTGGGGGCCCGATACCTCGTGACGCCGCGGGACGAGCGCCCGACCGAGGGCGACGAAGGCCGTGCTGACGGGGCCGAACACCGCGACCAGCGCGCGCCCCGGACGCGCGAGCAGCAGCCCGGCGGCGTCGAGGTGGCGGAGCACCACCGTGCGCGGCACCACCTCGGCCACCACCAGGCTGAGCAGGATCGTGGCGGCGGCGGCCGCGACCACCCACCACCACGCCGAGGTGGTGCTCAGCACCAGCACGGTGACGAGCGTCGCCAGGGCGACCCGGGCGATGACGGTGGCGACCAGCAGGGCGTCCAGCGCCGCGGCCCGACGCTCCGCCAGCCACAGCAGGGCCGTGGCGCGCGCGGGCTCGTCCTCGTGCTCCTCCACCAACCGGAGCGCCCGGACGACGTTCATGCGGCTGACCACGGTCTCGACGGCGGCCAGCACCGCCGTGGCGAGCAGCAGCAGGACGGCGACAGCGGCACCCACCAGCATCGGATCGACGGTCACGGTCCGGCCACCTGCTCGGCGTGCCCGGCCAGCAACCGGTCCGTGAGCGCGAACATCGCACGCTCCTCCTCGGAGGTCGCGTGGTCCATCCCGAGCAGGTGCAGCAGGCCGTGGACGGTCAGCAGGCGGAGCTCCTCGTGGGTCGTGCGGTCGAACCGAGGTGCCTGCTCGGCGGCGACCGACGGGCACAGCACGACGTCGCCGAGGACCGAGGGGACGTCGGGCGGGCTCTCACCGGGCTCGTCGATGGGGAAGGCCAGGACGTCGGTCGGGCCCGTGTGCCCCATGTGGGTCGCGTTGAGCTCGGCGATCGTGTCGCGGTCGACCAGCAGCAACGCCACCTCCATCTCCGGCGGCACCCGCTGGGCAGCCAGCACGTAGCGGGCGAGGTCGAGGAGGTCCTCGGCATCGACCGCGTGGGACTGCTCGTCGGCGAGGTAGACGGCCACCCTCAGGTCCCGGAGGTGGCACGGTGCTCGGAGGTGGCCACCGCGGTGTCCTCGGGGGGCTGCTCCTGCGCCTGGTCGTAGGCCTCGTAGGCCTCGACGATGCGTTGCACGATGTGGTGTCGGACCACGTCACCGGAGCGCAACCGGGCGAACGCCACCCCCTCGATGCCGTCGAGGATCTCGCCGACCACGCGCAGTCCCGAGCGTGACCCGTTGGGCAGGTCGACCTGGCTGACGTCACCGGTGACGACGGCCTTGGAGTTGAAGCCGATGCGGGTCAGGAACATCTTCATCTGCTCGGGCGTGGTGTTCTGCGCCTCGTCGAGCACGATGAAGGCATCGTTGAGCGTCCGGCCGCGCATGTAGGCCAGCGGTGCGATCTCGATCGTGCCCCGGTCCACGTGGTTGACCAGCTCCTCGGCCTCCATCATGTCGTGGAGCGCGTCCCACAGCGGCTTGAGATAGGGGTCGATCTTCTCGTGCAGCGTGCCGGGCAGGAAACCCAGCCGCTCCCCCGCCTCGACCGCGGGCCGGGTGAGGATGAGCCGGTTGACCTGCTTGGCCCGCAGGGCCTGGACGGCGGCGCCCATGGCGAGGTAGGTCTTGCCGGTCCCGGCGGGACCGATCCCGAAGGTCACGGTGTTGGCGCGGATCGCGTCGAGGTAGCGCTTCTGGCCGAGCGTCTTCGCCCGGATCGTGCGACCGCGGTGGGTGATCAGCGTCTCGGAGAGGACCTCGGACGGGCGCTCGTCGGCGTCGTCACGGATCATGCGGACGGTCTGGCGGACGACGCCCCGGTCGATCGCCTGGCCACGGTCGAGCAGCAGGACGAGCTCCTCGAACAGCCGCGCGACCCGACCGGTCTCGCTGGCGTCCTCGGAGCGGATCGAGATCTCGTTGCCACGGACGTGGATCACGGCGTGGAAGGCGTCCTCGATCGTGCGCAGGAGCTCGTCGCGGGTGCCGAGCAGCGACACCATGGCGTGCTCGCCGGGCACCAGGACCTTCACAGCGGTGACCTGATCGTCCTCGATGGCGCTGGAGCTGGCAGCGCTCGAGCTGTCGGACGAGACGGGTCTGGCGGGGGTACTCGCCACGGGTGGGGGTGGCTCCTCGGCGTGGGACTGCGTGCGGGCGCGGCCGCTGGCGTCCCTGGGCAGCGGGCTCGACGTCCCGTGCGATCGCTGGACGCGCGAACCGCGGGTCACCAGGGTAGCCCCCGGGTCCTGCCCCGGCGCCTCAGCGCACCACGCCAACCGAGACCAGTCGGCTGCGCAGTTCCTCGGGTGAGGCGTCGAGGACCGCGGCCAGCAGCTCCAGATCGGCGTGGCGAACGGTGAGCACCCGACCGTTGTAGTCGCCGCGGCGCGCCTGGATGGCTTCGGCGTAGCGCCGGATGGCCGGCTCGAACTCCCGCTCGCGCTCGAGCGCCACCAGGTCGATGACCAGCTCGGGACCCCGGTCCGACAGGCTGCTGAGCAGTCGGTCCTCGACCGGCAGGAGCTCGGAGACCGGGACGCGGTAGAACTCCGCGAGCCGGTGCAGGCGGGTGATCGACACCGACCGCTCACCCCGCTCGTACGCCCCGACGACCGACGCCTTGAGATCGCCTCGGCTCCTGGCCTCCACCTCGTGCAGTGACAGGCCCTGCTGCTGGCGGACACGCCGCAACCGGTCGCCGAGCAGTTCGGCGTACCCACGGTTCTCCGCGCTCATCTGGTCCCCGCACAGGAAATCGCAGCCGTCGTGGTCGGGACCTAAGTCCCGGCTCCACGTTACCCGCACGACCCAGCGACAGGAAGCAACCTCGCCCAACGCACCCGAACGGTCGCGACGTGTTACTGACCCCAGCGGCCGCTGCCCGCGGCGAGCACCGCCAGACCCGCCGCCCCGGCGTGCTCGGTCCTGAGCACCGCAGGACCGAGCCCCACGGCCAGCGCCCCGGCGGTGACCGCGTCGGCGACCTCCTCGTCGGTGAAGCCGCCCTCGGGTCCGACCGCGAGCACGAGCCGTTCGGCCTGCATCCAGGCCTCGGCGACCGTGGGCAGGCCCGGCGCCCCGGGATGCGCGATCAGGAGCACCTCGTCGTCGCGACCGAGACGCTCCAGCGGTAGCGGACCGACGACGGCCGGCCGACGGGGGCGTCGCGCCTGCTCGCAGGCCGAGCGGACGACCGCCTCCCACCGTGCGCGGACCCGGTCCAGCTTGGCGGCGTCGAGCCGGACCACCGAGCGGGCGGTCGTGAGCACGCGCAGCTCATCGACGCCGAGCTCGCAGGCCTGCCGCAGGACCTCGTCGAGCTTGCGACCCTTGGGCAGCGCCTGGGCGAGGATCAGGTGTGGCCGTTGGTCGGGACGCCGGCTGATGGGTCCGGCCAGCTCCACCGCTCCGCCGACCAGGACGGCCGGTGCGCTGACCCCGCGCCCGTCGGCGACCTCCACCGGCGCACCGGTCCCGAGCCGGAGCACCGTGACCAGGTGGTGACGGTCGGCAGCCGTCAGGTCGATCCGCTGGCCGTCCACGGCCGCAGCCAGGTCGATATCGAGGTGGACGTAGGGGGTCAGGCTCACCGGCGTCGGTCGTCCGCGATCAGCGCTGGAACGCGTCGCGCAGCCGCGAGAACCGCCCACCGGAACGTGACGACAGGTCCTCGCCCCGAGCCTCGGCGAACTGCTCGAGGAGCCGGCGTTGCTCGGTGTCGAGACCGATCGGCACCTCGACCCGGACGATGAGGTGCAGGTCACCGCGACGACCGCCGCCGCGCACCGGCAGCCCGGCCCGCCGCACGGTCAGCACGTCACCCGGCTGGGTCCCGGCCGGCACCGGCACCTCGACCTCCTCGCCGTCCACCGTGGGGACGGTGAGGGTGCCGCCGAGCGCCGCCTGGGTCACCGGCACGCTGACCTCGGCGGCGAGGTCGCGGCCATCGCGCTCGAACAGCTCGTGCGCGGCGACCCGGACCTGCACGTAGAGATCACCGGCCGGTGCCCCGTTGCGGCCGGCCTCACCCTCACCGCGCACGGGGATACGGTCGCCGTCCTCCAGACCGGCGGGCACGTCGACGCGCAGGGTCCGTGTCGTGGGCCGCCGACCCTCCCCGCCGCAGTCCCGGCACGGGTCGGTCACCGTGCGGCCGGTCCCCTGGCACGCGCCGCAGGGCGCCGCGGTGGCCAGCTGCCCGAAGGCGGTCCGGACGACCCGCTGGACCTGCCCGGCCCCGCCGCAGGTCCCGCAGGTGCTCGGCCCACCGCCACCGGCCGAACCGCTGCCCTCGCAGGTGTCGCAGGCCCGCGGCACGTCCACCTCGACCTCGCGGCTGACCCCGGTCACGACCTCCTCGAGGGTCAGCTCGACCACGACCAGCACGTCCCGCCCCGGCTGCTCGCGGCGAGCACGACGACCGCCACCGCCCCGGAAACCCGCGGACTGGCCGAAGAAGGCGTCGATCACGTCATCGATGCCCCCGAACCCGGCGCCCCCGAAGCCGAAGGGATCGCCGCCGGCGCGACCGTTGGTGGTGCCGTCGTCGCCGAAGCGGTCGTAGCGGGCCCGCTTGCTGGGGTCCGAGAGCACCTGGTAGGCGTGCGTCACGGCCTTGAAGGCCTCCTCATCGCCACCCGCGTCGGGGTGGTGCTCCCGGGCCTTGCGCCGGTAGGCACGCTTGACCTCGTCCTCACCGGCATCGCGGGGGATGTCCAGCAGCTCGTACAGATCCGACACGGTGCCTCACAGGGGGTGACGTGGGTTGCTCGTTCGGGGCTGCTCCGACGGGGCGGCGGGGCAGCGACCCGGCGGGTCGATCAGCGTGCCAGGTCGGTCAGGGTGGCCTGCAGCTGGTCGGCGACGGCTCGCACGGTCGCGAGCACGCTGGCGTAGTCCATGCGGGTCGGACCGAGCACGCCGAGCGAGCCCGCGGTCACCAGCTGGTAGCGCTGAGCGACCAACGACGCGGCGCGCAGGTCCTCCACCTCGTTCTCCTCGCCGATCCGCACCGTCGGCCGGTCGTCGGCGGTGGCTTCGGCGAGCAGCCGTGCCAGGGTGGCGCGTTCCTCGAGCAGCTGCAACACCCGGGACAGGTGCTCGCGTTCGAAGGCCTCGTCACCGGCCAGGGAGGCCTGCCCACCGACGAACACGTGATGCACCGTGTCCTCGGTTAGCTCCCTGGCGGTGGCGTCGGCGACGGCGCGGAGCACGTCGCGGAGCTCGCTGGGAGCGTCCTCGGCCAGGCGTGTGATCGTCGCGTGCACGTCACCGAGCCGGCGACCACGGACCTGCTCCGACAGCACGGCACGGACCCGGTCGAGATCCTGCTCGGTCGTCTCCGCCGGGAGCTCGACGGAGCGCTTCTCCACACGTCCGGTGTCGGCCACCAGCAGCAGCAACGCCGAGCCGGTGCTGAGCCCGACGAGCTCGCACAGCTTGAGCCTGGCGGCGTCCACCGCCGGGGCGATCACCAGCGACACCAACCGGGTCAGCTGGCTCAGCACCGAGGAGGTCCGCGCCAGCAGATCCTCGACGTCGGAGGCGGTGCCGAGCAGCTCCTGCACCAGCTCACGTCGTGCGCCGTCCAACGCCGGATCGGCGCTCAGATCGTCGACGAAGCGGCGGTAGCCCTTGTCGGTCGGCACCCGTCCGGCGGAGGTGTGGGGCTGGGCGATGTAGCCGAGGGACTCCAGCGCCGACATCTCGTTGCGCACCGTCGCCGCGGAGACCTCGAGCCGGGCCACCTCGACGACCCGCTTGGAGCCCACCGGCTCACCGCGGGAGACGTACTCGGTCACGATC
>SLQK01000173.1 GCA_007131525.1 Nitriliruptoraceae bacterium
AGTGGGGGCACCAGGCGACGATCTTGGTCTTGTCCGCCCCGACGCTCTTCAGCAGCTCCACGTTCTGCTGCGCGAGCATCTGGAACAGGTACTCCATCCCGAGCCGGCGGGCCGGGTCGCCGGTGCAGGTCTCGTGCTTGCCGAGGATGGCGAAGGACACGTCCGCGTCGTGCAGCAGCTGGGCGGTGGCCTGGGTGATCTTCATGGAGCGGTCGTCGACAGCGCCGGCGCACCCGGTCCAGAAGATGTACTCGTACTGCCCGCCCTCCTCCTCGCCGGGGGTGAGCACGGGGATGTCGAAGTCGAGCTTGTTGGTCCACTCCTCGCGCTTGGCCTGACCCACCCCCCAGGGGTCGCCGGCGTTCTCGACGTTCTTCAGCATCACGCCGGCTTCAGCGGGGAAGCTGGACTCCATCATCGCCTTGTAGCGCCGCATGTCCACGATGGTGTCGACGTGCTGGATGTCGACGGGGCACTCCTCGACGCAGGCGCCGCAGGTGGTGCAGGACCACAGCACGTCGTAGTCGATCACCGCTGCCTCACCGGGGGCGTCGCCCACCAGCGGGATCTTGATGACGTCGCCGGCCTCGGCCTCGTCGACCTTGCCGAGGAGGAACGGGCCTTTGGCGTACATGTGGTCCCGCAGGTCCTGGATCAGGATCTTGGGGCTCAGCGGCTTGCCGGTGTTCCAGGCCGGGCACTGGGACTGGCAGCGTCCGCACTCCGTGCACGTCTGGAAGTCGAGGAACCGGTCGAAGGTGAACTGCTCGATCTGGCCGACGCCGAGCACGGTCTCCTCGGTCATGTTCTCCAGGTCGATCGGCTCCGAGGTCAGCTTGCCGAGCGCCGTGTCGCGGTCGGGATCGCGGGTGAGCTCCTGGAAGATGATCGTGATGATGTGCAGGTGCTTGGAGTGCAGGGTGAAGACCAGGAACCCTCCCACGATGGCGAGGTGGGCGATGAGGTTGATCGCCCCGATCCACTCCAGCAGCAGGGGATCGATCCCGACCATGGCCTGCCCGAACAGGTTGTTCGAGATGAAGGCGGCCTCGGTCGGAGCGAAGCCCTTGGCGAACCGGACGCCGTGGGCGGTCCACAGCGTCCAGACGACCAGCACCTCGGCGCCCAGCACCCACCAGCCCTGGTTGAGGTTGGACCCCGTGAACCGGGAACTGCGTCCCTTGGACCGCGGATCCTGGGAGACCCGGATCGTGGCGAAGATCGCGATGCCGGTGAGCGACAGCAGCCCGAGCGCGTCCTGGGAGAAGCCGAGCACGTCGTAGGCCGTGACGCCGAACAGGCTGATCGAGTTCAGCAGCGGGAGCTGGAAGGACGGGCCGACGTAGAGCTCGCCGATCGCCTCCAGCACCGTGGTCTGCAGGATGAAGAAGGCGTACATCACCCAGAAGTGGGCGATCCCGGACAGCGACCACTTCAGCAGCTTCTTGTGCCCGAAGATGTTGACCAGGGCATGCCGCAGGTTGGCCCTGAACGCCGTGCGGATGTTGCGCTCCGGGTTCGGTTTCGCGGCCAGGACCAGCTGCACCAGGAAGGTGCCCCGGCGCACGGCCCAGGCGCCGAAGAACGCCAGCGTCGCCGTGCCCACCACGATCCGGAACAGCGCCAGAAGGGTCTCGTCCGTCACGGGTTGTGCTCCCTCGTCGGGGCGTGCCGGGGCGGGCTCCGTCGCCCCGGTCGAGCGCCGGGGGCAGTGTACGAGTGGCCATGGCGGTGACCAACGTGACGGGGCGGGTGGTGCGGGGTCGTAGGCTGTTGGTCAGGTCGTGAGGGGGTCCACGGTGGCTCGATGGCGAGGCGGTGATCCACGCGGGAGCGCAGCGGTGCGGCGCCGTGGTACCGCCGGGGCGCTCGTCCTCGTCGTGCTCCTGGCCGTCAGCGCCTGCGCCCGGGTCGGAGAGGCCACGATCCGCATCGACCAGGCCGAGGAGGAGATCGTCCGACTCACCGACGAGATCGCTGCCGCGGTCGAGCTCGAGGTGACCTCGGCGTCGCCGCTCGGTCCTCGGGACCGCTGCGAGCTCGTGACCACCGGTCAGGGTGCGTCCAACCGCGTCTCGTTGCGGGGTCCGATCCCCGACGGCGTCCCCGTGCTGGAGCGTGGCGCCGCGATCCTGACCGAAGCCGGCTACCAGCTGGTGCCCGGCGAGTCGGAGGACGAGGTGTTCGGCCGGCGTGATGGCCTGCGCATCACGGTGGTGCTCGACCGGCCGGCCGGTCAGGTGGCGATCGACGGCAACACCGCCTGCCGGCCGCTGGAACGCTGACCCGGCCCGGGAGCACCGGCGGTCGGGCGCCTGCGCGGACCGGCTCCGACCGGTGTGCGAGGTCTACTTGAGGTGCTCGCCGGGCTTCGCGCGGCGCTTGCGGGGGAACACGTCGGCGCGGGCCGCCACCCGGTCGAGGACCAGGATGCCGTCGAGGTGGTCGAGCTCGTGCTGGAACGCGCGGGCCTCGAACCCGGTGGCCTCGATCACGCGGTGCTCCCCCTCGGGCGTGGTGCCCCGCACGACCACGTCGGTCGCCCGGCGGATGTCGCAGGTGTAGTCCGGCACCGACATGCACCCCTCGCGCTTGAGGTCGGAGCCGGTCGCCAGGATGAGCTCGGGGTCGAACAGCACGACCAGCCCGTGGTTACCCGGTGGGGGCTTGCGCATCACCGAGACGTCCAGCGCGAAGGCGCGCGAGGCGACCCCGAGCTGTGGCGCCGCCAGCCCGACGCACCCGGGCGAGCCGTACATCGTGTCGACGAGGTCCTGCGCCAGGGCGCGCTCGCGCGGGCCGATCTCACCGACCGGGCCCGCGATGCCCTTGAGGATCCGGGCGGGGTAGGGGACGACCCGTCTGACGGTCACCTAGTAGGTCTCCGTGTCGACGGCACGCAGCGTGTGGTCGACGCCCAGATCGGCGCAGGCCCCGGCCACCGCCTCGGCGACGGCGTCGGGCGCGTCGGTGGCCAGCTCGATCAGCATGGCGTAGATCGGCTCCGCCTCGGCGCCGATCACCTGGGTCTCGAGATCGATGATGTTCGCGCCGACCCCGGCGAGCGCGCCGGTCACGCCGGCGACGATCCCGGGACGGTCGGCCCCGTACACGCTGAGCAGGTGGGTGGGCTCGGTGTCCGCGCGGGCCGCGTCGGCCCGGCAGATGGAGATCGTCAGGTCGAACGCCGAGGTCGCCGAGCCCAGGGCCTGGCGCAGGTCGTCCGGGTCGTCCTCCGTCGCGACCAGCAGCACGATCGCGAACTGGCCCCCGAGGATCGTCATCGCGGAGTCCTCAAGGTTGCCACCCCGCTCGTGCAGCACCTTGGTGACGGCGGCCACGATCCCCGGCCGGTCCTTCCCGATAGCGGTGACGGCGAGCTCGTGCATCGTGGCCGCTCCTGTCAGTGGGGACGCAGGGGGGACGGGCCTCGAGCCTACTGGCGGGCGGCACCGCGCCGCCGCCCCGCTAGCTTCGGCCCATGTCCACACCGCTGACGACCGCGGGCCCGTCGTGTCCACCGACAACGGGGACCGGCTGCCACCTCGGTGTCGGGGCCGCTGTGCCGGTCCTACTGGTCCTGCTGATGGCCCTGCTCGGGGGCTGCGCTGCGGGGTCGGTGGACGCCGAGGATCCGCCGTCCGCGGCGGTGGACGGGTCGGCCGGAGCGGTCGCCGAGCGCGACGCCCCAGGTGCGGCGCCGGCGGACCGGACCGTCCCGGCGCTGCATCCTGCGGTCGATGGCCTCGACGAGACCCTGGTGACCATCACCGCCGGCGCAGCTCAGCACGAGGTGGTCGCCAAGGTCGCGGCCACCGGTGAGGAGCGGGCCCGCGGGCTGATGGAGGTGGCCGCGCTGCCGGACGGGGTGGGGATGCTGTTCCTGTTCGAGCAGGACCGCACCGGTGGGTTCTGGATGTGGAACACGCTGATCGAGCTCGACATCGCCTTCATCGGGGCCGACGGCATCGCGCACACGCTGGCGACGATGGTGCCCTGCGAGGCGGAGCGCTCCAGCGACTGCCCCGTCACCCGGCCACCCGAGCCCTACCGTGCCGCCCTGGAGGTCCCCGGCGGGTGGTTCGAGCGGATGGGCATCGAGCCGGGTGTGGAGGTGGCCTGGACGGCGCCGCGGGCGGTCGATCCGTGATGGTTTGCTGACGAGGAGGGGTGGCATGCGGGTCGCGTACCTGGGGCTCGGCGCGATGGGACGGCCGATGGCGGCCAACATCGCGGCGCGGTGGCCGACGATCCTGTGGAACCGCACCACGGCCGTCGCCGTGGAGCTCGCGGCGGCCCATGGTGGTACCGCCGCGACGTCGCTGGAGGAGGTCGCTGCAGCGGAGGTCGTCTGCTCCTGCCTGCCGACCGACGTCGAGGTCGCGGCCGTCGCCGAGGTCCTCGCTCCGGCGCTGCGGCCCGGGACGGTGTGGGTGGATCACACCTCCGGGGATCCGGCCGGGAGCCGGGACGTCGCCAGGCTGCTCGAGGGGCACGGGGTCGGCTACCTCGATGCTCCGGTGTCCGGTGGTACCGACGGTGCGGCGGCCGCGACCCTGACGGTGATGGTCGGCGGGGACGTCGAGGACCTCGAGCAGGTGCGGCCGGTGCTCGAGACCGTCGCCTCGCGCATCGTCCACGTCGGTCCGGTCGGCACCGGCATGGCCGTCAAGGCGGTCAACAACGCCCTCCTCGCCGCCTCGCTGTGGGCGGCCGCGGAGGGGCTGGTGGCGCTGACGGCAGCGGGCGTCGACCCGGCGGCAGCGCTCGAGGTGATCGGGAGCTCCTCGGGTCGCTCCTTCGCCACCCAGAGACTGCTCCCCGAGCGGGTACTGACCAGGGCGTTCCCGCGGACCTTCGCCCTCCCGTTGCTGGCGAAGGACGTCCGCCTGGCCGCCGGGGTCCTGGAGGACGGCGGTATCGACGGCCCGGTCCTGCGGCTCGTCGAGCAGCTGACCGCGGCCGCGGCCGCGGATCTCGGCGACGCCGACCACGTCGAGCTCGTCCGGCTGGTGGAGCGGGCGGCCGGGGTGGAGATCAGCCTGCCGACCGACGCGGTCCTGCCCGACGACGAGCGGTGACGCTCGGGGAGCGCCCCGGGTGAGCGGCCGGTGGGGCGGGCGCGCGGGGCCCGCCCCGGCCAGGGGTCACAGCGCGCAGTTGCGGTGGGGGTGCAGGCACGGGAAGACCGCGCCGGGGGTGGCATCGGTCGGCAGCAGCAGAGGCGCATCGCTGCCCAGCGCCGTGGTTCCGGTGCCGAGGGTGCCGGCCAGGACCTCGGGGTGTCCTTCGACGCAGGGATCGACGTGCTCGCCGTTGGCCGTCGCCTGCGTGGTGCCAGGGTCGGTCGCATCGGCCTCGTCACCGGTGGCCGGAGTGACGAGGACCAGGGACAGCACGGCCGCGGCGGTGAGCACCAGCGCGGGCCGCACCGGCCGATCCGGGACCGGTGTGATGGTGGGGTTGCGGAGCGGTGACGCGTGCATCGTGTGACGCCTTCCTCGTCGGAACGATGGATGCATCGAGTCTGAAGAGATGGCCCCCCTGACGGAATACGACATCCGGCGTAGGGTGATGCCTGTGGTTCCGCAGGCAGGGGGAGCAGCGTGCCGACCACGTTCCTCGATGGACCCGAGACGGCGGCGGTCCGTGACCTCGTCGAGGCCTGCGCCAGACGCCCGGCAGACACGGATGCCGTCTTCGATGTGCTCGACGAGCTGCAGGCGCTGATCGGCTGCGACCTCGCGGCCTTCAACCTGCACGACACGCCGCAGCGCCGGCTGCACCACGCCCAGAGGGTCGCCTCCGGCGAGCGGCAGCTCGCGAGCCCGCAGGACCTCGCGATGCCGGACGACGAGCCGTTCTGGCGCTGGTACTGGCGCTGTGCGCCGTGCTCGCTGCCTGACCGGATCGAGACGCCGGTCGTGAACTCGATCAGCGAGTGCTATAGCGCGCGCGAGTGGCTCGAGCACCCGATGTGCGAGGTCCTGAGCGCCGAGCATCCCGTGGTCGACGAGCTGATGGTCAGCAACCTCCATGCGCCCGGGCAGACGCGCCGGCTGCTGTTCATCCGCTGCCGCGGGACGGGCTTCGGCGAGCGTGAGCGGTTCCTGCTGACCTTGCTGGGGCCGCACATCGACCGGCTGCTCGCCGGGGCCGTCACGTCACCGTCACCGGCCAGCCAGCTCACGGACCGGCAGCGCGAGGTCCTGCGCCTCGTGCGGCTCGGCATGGCGAACAAGCAGATCGCGCAGGCGCTCGGGATCTCGCTCGGGACGGTCCGCAAGCACCTCGAGCACACCTACGTGCGGCTCGGAGTCCACAGCCGGACGGAGGCGCTGCGTGCTGCAGCGCTGGACCAACCGTCCCCACCGACCACCCGGACCGTCCGAGCCCGACGCTAGGCTGAGACCGATCGGCGAGGGGAGGTGCGCCCATGGCGTGGTGGCAGGTGGTCCTTTTCGCTGCAGCGGTGGTGCTGCCCTTGGTGCTGCTCACCTGGATGCACCCGGCCCGGGAACGCCTCAGCGCCCGCGGCGTCCCGATGGATCGTGACTGGCGCCCGGCGACCCCCGAGGTGCCGACGGACGACCACCACTGAGCGAGCCAGGACCCGGGCGCTGTCGGTGGCGGCCGGTCAAGATGGCGCGTCGACCGGCCGATGCACACGTGGGGGTCGGCGGTCGTCGTGCGGCCCGAGGGTAGGAGCCGTGGTGACCGGAGCCGCAGGCAGCACGTGGGCGATCCGCGGGTACGCCTCGCTGCTCGCGACCACGGCTGCCGGAGCGATCTGGCTGCTGCGACCCGAGCTCGACACCGTCCTCGACACCTTCACCGAGCCGGGACCGCTGGCCATCCTGGCCCTCTACGCCGTGGCCCGTCACCTCCCGCTCAGGTCGGTCGAGCCGGCGGCGCTGGGGACGGTCACGGCGGCGCCGGCCTTCGTGCTGGCGCTGCTGCTGGTGGCACCGGCGGATGCCGCGCTCCTCGGCATCGCCGCCGCGGCCGCGGTGCCGCGACAGCAGGGTGGACCGAGGTTGCTGGCGACCTGGGCGATCGAGTTCGGGCAGGCGGTGATCCTCGCGCTGCTCGCCGCCGTGGTGCTGCTGCAGTTCGGCGTCGGCGCGACGCTCCGGTCAGGACCGCCGGACTGGTGGCAGCTGGCGGTCGTGCTCCTGGTCGGTGCGGCGGTGTACCTGCCGGAGATGCTCCTGCGGGCCGGGGCTGCCGCCGCCACCACTGGTGCCCCGCTGCTGGTCGTCCTGCGCCAGGATCGCGGCGCCTTCGCGCCGCGGAGTCACCTCCTGCTGGTCGCCTGGGCGCCGATCGTCGTCCTCCTCGCCGAGCAGGCCATCGTGCTGCTCCCCGTCGTGCTCGCGGCGATGCTCGCCCTCGGGTGGTCGGCTCGTGCGACCAAGGTCAGCGAGCACGAGGCGTACCACGACCCACTCACGGGCCTCGCGAACCGGCGCGCCCTCGAGCAGCGACTCGACCATCTCACCGCGACCGGCAGGTTGGATGACCGCTTCGCCGTGCTGCTGATGGACCTCGACAGGTTCAAGGAGGTCAACGACCAACTCGGACACCACGTCGGGGACGAGCTGCTCCGGGAGGTCGGACACCGCCTTGCGAACCTGTCGGGCATCGAGGTGGCGGCCCGGATCGGCGGGGACGAGTTCGCCTTCCTCGTCCGTACGGACGACGAGGAGGTCGACCTCGCCGACCTGGCGAACCGGTTGGTCAAGGAGGTGTCGCGTCCGTACGTGGTCGCCGATGTCCGGCTGTCCATCGGCGCCTCGATGGGCGTCGCGCGCTTCCCCGATCACGGGCTCGACGGGAGCCACCTGCTTCGGCGCGCGGACGCTGCGATGTACGCGGCCAAGCGCAGCGGTGTCCCCGTGGGGTTCGCGGCGCTGAGCGAGCGCGCCCCCGTCCCGGGTCGGCTGTCCCTGCTCGGTGAGCTTGACCTGGCCATGCAGCGGGGCCAGCTGCGCCTGGAGCATCAACCGAAGCTGGCCCTCGGTTCCGGGGAGATCGTCGGTGTCGAAGCCCTGCTCCGATGGCACCATCCCGAGCACGGACTCGTGCCACCCGGCGACTTCATCACCACGGTCGAGCACACCGAGCTCATCGCCCCGCTCACCCGCCACGTGCTGCGCACCGCCTGCGAGGACCGGGCCAGGTGGGTCGTGGCGGGGATCGAGGTGCCCGTCGCCGTCAACATCTCCACCCGCGACCTCCAGGACACGCGGTTCCCACGGGACCTCGCAGATCTGCTCGAGGCCGGCGGGCTCCCGCCTGATCAGCTGACACTCGAGATCACCGAGACCGCCCTGCAGGTGGACCCGGAGCGGGCGGCCAAGGTGGTGGCCGAGCTGTGCGAGCTCGGCGTCCGGCTCTCCATCGACGACTTCGGGACGGGCTACTCCTCCCTCGCCGTCCTGCGGCACCTGCAGGTCAGCGAGCTGAAGCTCGACCGTTCCTTCGTGCTGGGCATGGAGGAGGACGCCG
>SLQK01000129.1 GCA_007131525.1 Nitriliruptoraceae bacterium
TCGTAGCCCTCGTTCGCGCGCACGCTCTTGCGCGAGGTCGGTCACCGTGGTGTCGGGACCCACCGTGAGTTCGCCCATCCCTGCGTCGACGAGCCGGTCCACGTCCTCGACGGTGACGAAACTTCGGGGCATGGCGTCCCTCCTACGCTACGGCCGTCCAGCGACTCGCTGGCGCCCACGGCCGCTCCCAGCGCCCTCGCACCGAGCGTCTCCGGCGCGGTCCTGACCGTGCGTGCCCGCGGTCCTGCCTCACAGGACCGATCACCGGCACCCTTCGCCGTCTCATCTGAGCATCGGCGTCGCCGGGCCTTCGGCGAGGAAGACCGTCGGATCGCCAGCCCGCGCCGTCAACCGCCCTCCGTGCCACAGCCCGAGCGCTTCCATCCAGGCCTGGAACGGCGGGGTTGGCGTGCGCCCGAGGAGTTCGCGCAAGGTGGCATCGTCGTGGAAGCCCGTGTCCTGGTACGACAGCATCACGTCGTCGCCCATCGGGATGCCCATGTAGTAGCACGATCCCGCCATCGCCAGGAGCATCGTGGCCGTCTCCTGGTCGTTCTGATCGGCGTTCGTGTGGTTGGTGTAGCAAGGAGCCATGCCCATCGGCAGGCCGGCGAGCTTGCCCATGAAGTGGTCCTCGAGGCAGGCACGGATGATCTGTTTGCCGTCGTAGAGGGTCTCGGGTCCGATGAAGCCGGAGACGTTGTTCACCATGAACGGGGCCCAGCGTCGCCCGTAGCCGTAGGTGCGCGCCTCGAGGGTCATCTCGTCGACCCCGTGGTCGCATCCGACCGCCATCTCCGAGCCCTGCCCCGTCTCGAAGTACAGCAGGTTCGGGCCGCGCGCGGTCCCGAGCTTGGCGATCAACTCCTGGGCCTCGTCGAGCATCGTGGCGGTCACCCCGAACGAGTCGTTGGTGTCCTGGGTCCCGGCGATGCTCTGGAACAGCACGGAGACCGGCGCGCCACGCTCGACCGACTCCATCTGCGTGGTGATGTGCGCCAGCACGCAGGTCTGTGTCGGGATCTGCCACGCCGTCATGAACGCGTGGCTCTGCTCCATCAGCTCGACGGTCTTGGCGACGGTGTCATCCGCCGGGTTGATGCCGATGATCGCATCACCCGAGCCGTAGCTCAGCCCCTCCATGATGGAGGCGAGGATCGCCTGCCAGCTGTCGGTGGGATGGTTGGGCTGCAGCCGGAACGACAGGGTCCCGGGGAGCCCAAGGGTCGTCGCCGCCGTGCTGACCACACGGATCTTGCTGGCCGCGTACACCAGGTCCATGTTGGACATCAGCTTGGCGACCCCTGCGATCATCTCCGCGGTCAGCGCTCGGCTGAGTCGCAGCACCGCGTCGCTGTCCGTGCCGTGGCTGAGCAGGTGCTCGCGCAGCTCCCCGATCGTCCACCCCCGCACCTCGGCGAAGATCCGGTCGTTGAGCTCGTCCTCGATCACGCGCGTGACCTCGTCGTCCTCGTAGGGGATGACGGGGTTGGCGCGAACCTCCTCGAGGGTCAGCTCGCTCAGTACGTAGCGCGCGGCGACCCGTTCGAGGGCACTGGTGGCGGCGATCCCGAGCATCTCGTCACCGGACTTGGCCTCGCTGGCCTTGGCGAGGACCTCGCGCACGGAGCCGAAGGTGAAGGACCGGCCGTGCAGCGTGGCGCGGTAGGTCACATCCGACTCCTCTCACCGGTCGTCGCGTGCCGCTCCGGCTCGCTGGAGTCGGTGTCGTCACGTGCGACGCCACTGGCCCGTGCGGCGAGGATCCTCCGGATCAACTCGACCAGGTAGGCACCCCCCTCGAGCGGGTTGGTGCCGCCGTGATCGGTGATCATGCAGATCAGTTCGCGATGGGCATCCGTCTTCCCGGGTCCCGGCTGCCACCCGAGGTAGGCGCTCATGGCGTCGGCGATGCCGAGCCCAGGACGTTCCCCGATCAGGATCACGACGACGTCGGCGCCGACCACCTCGTTGATGTCGTTCATGACGCCGACGCGGGCGAACTCGACGAAGAAGGTGGTCCCGAGGCTGACGCCGGCGCTGGTCAGACCTTGTTCGAGCACCGGGAGGATCGCTGGAAGGTTGTGCTCGATCGCGTCCGCGGACAGGCCATCACCGACCACGATCTGCACCTGGGGCTGCTTGACGCACCGCTGCTCGATCGTGGCGCGTGACTCGTCGGTCAGGCGACGGCCGAGGTCGGGTCGCAGCAGGTACTCCGCCTTGTCCGTGGGCATCGTGCGTACCGTGAACAGCCCGAATCGGTCCTTCAGTTCCTCGCTCACCCGGCTGTAGATCGCATCCTGGGTGACCGCGTGGTCCGCCTGGAACCGCAGCAGGGCGGTCGTTCGGGGGCGCGGACCCGCACGGCCCGTACCGAGCCGCGCCGTCGTCGCCGCCATCAACTCCGCGAGACCCTCAGGATCGAGGGGCGCTTCGATCCCGGACACACGCCGTGCCTCCGGTGTCGCGATATCCGGCAGGTCCAGAACAGCCGGGGCGACCGGTGGCGTCGGAGTGGGCTGCGGTGGGACGGACACCGGCTCGGAAGGCGAGCCCTCGAGCTCCGCACGCACGGCCGCGAGGACCGCTGCCACGATGTCGTCGTGTCTACCCACGGATCCCAGGCCCTCGCCGAGCCGGCCACAGCCGTGACCGCTGGACTGAACGAACGAAGCGAACGCTCCGCCCAGCCGGCCACCGGACGAGCGTCCAGCCGATGCACCTTGGACCTGGTCGACGGTCCGCAGCAAGGGGCGAGCAGGGGAACAGCAACCTCAGCGCGCTCAGCGCGCGCTCACCCATCCCGAACAGGTCCCGGGAGCATCGCGGGACCTGGCGCACCGGACGAGATGGCTCCGTGCGAGCCTTCCCCAACCGCTGACTTCCGGGAGTGCGCAGGCCTCGGAGGGGCAGCCGACGTTCGTATTCCGGCGTGAACGCGACGCTACGCACTCGACAACGTGGCGATGGGCGGTTCCGCGGTTCGGTCGTGCCGCCGGCAGCCAGCGGAGGCCTCGAGGTGGTCGTCGTGCGCCGGGGGGCAGCGGCTGGGGCGACGATGACGCGTGCGTCTGGCGAGGCGGAGCCGGCCGGAGGATCGTGAGAGTTGCCCCTCCCTGGAGGCGATCGCATGTCGTGTGGCGCCGATGCGAGACGACGCGTCGAGGGCCCGACGACACGCTGCCGGCCCAGCTGGAGCGGGCCGGCTACGCGGCGTCGCAGGTGGACATCGCCGTGATCTCGCACCTGCACATCCTCCTCGGTGTCGAGGACGGCGACATGGCGACCCTCACCCAGGTGGCGGACCGCTCCATCTGGATCCTGGCCGTGGACGTCCTCATCCTCATCGCCCTCCCCACCGCGGCGGTCACCCTCGTCCTCCGGACACGACGCGCCCGCCACGAACCGGACCGCGCCACCCCACATCCCACCCCCACCCAACCATGAGGGCGTTCCACGTCGGGTGTGAGCGAGGTCCTCCCGTGTCGTCGCTGCGGAGACCACGCTCGACCACATGGTCCGTCCAACCAGCCTCCGTCTCCCTGATCACGTCAAGGACGGCTCGATCGCCGCGCCGCCAGCGGCCACGAGAGACCGTCCAGCCTCGCGGTCCGACTCATCGATGAGGGGCTGCGCATGGCCGACGACCGCGGTGTGAGCTTCCACCACAGCGCTGCCCACGGGGTGCGCATCGCCATAGGCGACGACGCCGCCTTCCGGGACGACATCGACCAACAGGTCGACCTGCGTCGGCGCGAAGCCGCCGAGGTGCGCGGAGGAGCACCTTCCGCTCACCCTGCTCGTGCTGCAGCAACGCCGCGGCAGGGGATCGAAGGATCGGCCGTCGCCGCCGTCGTGGCCGAGGTGGCTTCTCGAACGAGGTCCGCCGAGCTCATGCCCTCCGACGGCGACGAGATGGAAGCCTTGATCGACCGAGGCACAGGGCGAACGGTGGTCGTGACCGTGGACATCTGAGCCCCCACCCGGTCGCCCAGCCACACGAACCCGCAACATCACACCGATCCGACGATGGGGCGCAGAGACCGTGGCAGGCGCGTTGCAGGCCCTGTGTGGTAGCGCGAGTCACCCGTTCCGGACCTCCGCCCAGGACCGGCCAGCGTCGGGGTGCTGCTCGGACTCGGCGAGCGCGTCGTCCGCACGGCCACCACACGTCCTCAGGTGGGCATGACTCATCACGCCGACACGACCGGCGGGGGCTGGTGCCGCACCCCGCCAGCCCGCGCGGCTGGCGATACCAGACCCGGGTCAGCCATCAGCACGCGCAGTCGTCGCAGCAGGACAGGTCGTCGAGGAGGAAGCCCGGAGCGCGCAGCGCTTCGAGTGGCTCGGTGTCGACCCCCAGGCGGTTCCCGATCCCACGCGCGACCACGCCGAAGCGCTGCCGGAACTTGTAGATGAAGCAGAAGATCGCACCGCGGTGCGACAGGGCCGGCCCGGCGAGGTAGAGGCCGGGCAGGATGGTCGACTCGTCGGCCTCCTCGGTGACGAGGACATGGCCCTGCTCGTCGTGCTCGAACCGGTCCCGGATCACGCTGACCGATCCGACGAACCCGGTGGCCAGCAGTGCAGGTCCAGCTGTGATCCATGACCGGCCGTCCCGCGCGACCACCTCGACGCCACCGTCCAGGCGCTGACGGCACGCGACGACCTCGACGCCGGACTCGAGGGTGAGCCGCCCGGTGCTCTGCGCGTGACGGAGCCGGGCGTGGGTGTAGGGCGACAGCGCGCGGGAGGGGTCCGGGTCGATCACCGCCCAGGGCTCGTCGCGGTCGAGGACCGTGACCCGTCGGCCATGTTCGACCAGTTGCACCGCGGCGTCGATGCCGGACTCGTACCCGCCGATGACGACCGTCTCGCCGCCGGGGATGGTCTCCCACCGCTGCACGCTGATCGTCGGGATCGCGTGCTGCGAGCCGTCGAACCCCCCGGTTCGGGGGTACTGCGCCTCACCGGCCGCCCACACCACCGCTCGGGCATGGAGCGGCGCGGCGTCGTGCTGGAGGACCTCCAGGAGGCCGTCCGCAGCCGGCGCGACGTCGGTGACCTCGACGCCGCTGACGACCTCGAGCCCGTTGAGCTTGGTGACCATCTCGAGGTAGGCGGCGTAGTCGCCGCCGGTCGGGTGCTCGTCCACCAGGCTCAGTGCCGGCGAGGTGTCCGGGGTGATCGCGTTGAGATCGACCAGGCCGAACTGGTTCGACGTGAACGAGGGCGTCAGCAGCCGCATGCCCTCCGGCCACCGCCGGAACGAGGCACCGACCCCATAGCGATCGACGACCAGCGGTTCCACACCGAGCCGCGTCAGGGCTGAGGCGACACCCAGTCCAGCTGGCCCAGCACCCACGACGACCACGTCGTGGACCGGTCGCTGCGAAGCCGACACCAGCGTCCTCCTCGCGGTCGGGGTCTGACGACCGTGATGTGGCCGGATGACCTCCCGGTCGCATCGACCGGAACATTATGATAGACGTTCTAGGAACAATTCCTAGGCTAGTGCATCTGCGCCTGTTCGGTAGCCAGGCGGCTGACGCGGGCACGGCCAGCACCCACCGACGCAGGAGCGACGCTGATGGACGACCAGATGCTCACCCGGATCCGCGAGGGGCAGGGCTTCCTCGCGGCCCTCGACCAGTCCGGGGGCTCGACACCGAAGGCCCTCGAGGACTACGGCATCCCGGCGGATGCCTACTCGGGCGAGGAGGAGATGTTCGACCGTGTCCACGAGCTGCGGACGCGGATCATCACCTCACCGGCCTTCACCGGCGAACGCATCCTCGGAGCGATCCTGTTCGAGGGCACGATGGACCGCGACATCGACGGGATGCCGAGTGCCCGCTACCTGTGGTCGACCAAGCAGATCGTGCCCTTCGTCAAGGTCGACAAGGGGCTCGCCGACGTCGACGCGGGCGTGCAGCGGATGCGCCCGATGCCTGAGCTCGACGCGCTGCTGTCGCGGGCGCGGTCCTTCGGCGTGTTCGGCACCAAGATGCGGTCGGTGATCCAGGCCGCGAACCCCGAGGGCATCGTCGCCGTCGTCACCCAGCAAGTAGAGGTCGGGCAGCGCATCCTCGACGCGGGACTGGTGCCCATCCTCGAGCCCGAGGTCGACATCCACGCCCCGGACAAGCAACAGGCGGAGGACCTGCTCCGCGAGCAGCTGCTCACCGCCCTTGCGCAGCTGTCGGCGCCGGTCATGCTGAAGCTCACCATCCCGTCCGAGGACGGCTTCTACACGCCTCTGATCGAGCATCCGGGTGTGCTGCGCGTCGTCGCCCTGTCCGGCGGCTACAGCCGCGAGGACGCCAACGCGCGACTCGCCCGCAACCCCGGCCTGATCGCGTCGTTCTCGCGTGCACTGATCGGTGACCTCACCCACCAGCAGACCACCGAGGAGTTCGATCGATCCCTCGACGCCGCTGTCCGCTCGATCTACGACGCGTCGGTCACCTGATGGCCGGGCAGCCCTGGCTGGAACCCGCGCAACAGCACGCGGTCGCTACCTCGATGGCGGTCCTGCGCGCCTGGGCCGAGGCGCGGGACGACCCTGAGGACGTCCTCCTCGAGGCCCTGCGACACCAGGACCCCGCGACCGTCATCATCGGGCTCGCGACCGTGGCACGGCTGCTGGCGGTCGAGCTCGGGGTCTGCTCGCACCGCACCGAGACAGCCGTGCTGGCCGACCTCGCCGACCGCGCTGCCGCGGCTGCACCGGCAGGCGACGGTCCGGTGCGCCGATGGTGACGGAGCGTTCCGGGCTGCAGGCTCCGGCGCGCAGGGTGGTCCTGTGCGGCGCGGAGAGCGCGGGCAAGACCACGCTCGCGGCGGCGCTGACGGGCAGGCGCGCCCGCGACGCGGCCAACTACCGCGGCTCCACCGTGGCCGTGCACCACTACGTCGGCGGGGACCTCGAGGTGGTCGACACGCCGGGGATCGTGCGGCAGTCCGACAGCGAGACCACCGCCACGGCGCTCGCGGCGCTGGAGCACGACGTCGCGGTCGTCGCCGTCGTCCAGGCCACGCGTGCCGACGACGATCTGGCCACGCTGCTCCCGCTGCTCGCCGGCCGTCGCGGGATCGTCGTCCTCACCCACCGAGACCGGCTGGACCAGGCCACGCTGGACGCCGGCGTGCGCCACCTCGCATCTCTGCTCGGCGTCCCGACGGTGGCCGTCGACGCCCGGGAGCTCGACGCACCGACCCGGGCGCGCGTCGTGACCGCGCTCGACGACGCCGCACCGCTGCCCGAACACGCGCCCCGACTGGGCTGGTGCATCGAGCCTCGTCCTGGCCCCTTCGAGCGTCACCACATCGGCCCGGTCCTCGCGGCCGGGGCCCTGTTCGTACCGGCCATCGCGGCCGTGACGGCGGCCAACGCCGCCGCAGACTGGACCGAGCCGCTCGTCGAGGCCGTACTGGAACCCCTCACCACCGCGTCCGCGCGGCTCCCGGCGCTGCCGGCCGAGGTCCTGGCCGGCGACTACGGCGTGACGACCATGCTGCCACTGCTGTTCGTCTGGGCGCTGCCCACGGTGGTGGTGTACGCGCTCCTGCTCGGCGCGATGAAGGCGAGCGGGCTGCTGGACCGGCTGACCGCGGCCGTCGACCCGCTCCTGCGCCCGGTCGGCCTGGCCGGACGTGACGCCGTCCGGGTGCTGATGGGTTTCGGCTGCAACGTGCCGGCCGTGATCTCGACCCGAAGCTGCTCGTCCTGCACCCGCGACACGACCATCGTGGCGATCGCCTTCGGGTCCGCGTGCTCCTACCAGCTCGGTGCCACCCTGGCGGTCTTCGCCGCCGCCGGACGCCCGGGCCTGGTGGTGCCCTTCCTGGCCTACCTCCTGGTGACCACCTTGCTGTTCACCCGGCTGAGCTCGCACCGGCGCGCCCGTGACCCAGGCAACCTGCTCCTGCTCGAGCGTCGCGTGTTCCTCCAACGACCTCGGTTGGCGGATGTCTGGCGGGAGGCCTCCGTGGCCATCCGCCAGTTCCTCGGCACGGCCGTCCCCGTGTTCCTGCTCCTGACCCTGACCGCAGCGGTGCTGGCCTGGTCGGGGCTGCTGACCTGGCTCGCCGAACGGCTGTCCCCGGCACTGGCGCTGCTCCGACTGCCCGGCGAGGCCGCCCTCGCAGTCGTGCTCGCCTCGATCCGCAAGGACGGCCTGCTCCTCCTGGCCTCCGACGCCCTCGTCCTCGACAGCCTGCAACTGCTGACCGCGGTCTACCTCGCCGGGGTGCTGCTCCCGTGCCTGGTCACGGCCTGGACCATCGCCCGGGAGCGTTCACTCCGGCTCACCCTGCACCTCCTGGCCCGCCAGATCGCGGCTGCGCTGGTGTTCACCGCCGTCCTCGCCTGGGGCGGAGCACTGCTGCTGCACGTGCTGCGGTGAGCCACCCGCACCAGCCGACCCGACGTTCCCACCGACCCACCACCA
>SLQK01000314.1 GCA_007131525.1 Nitriliruptoraceae bacterium
CGAGCGGTTCACCGACCGGGCCCGACGGGTGGTCGTCCTCGCGCAGGAAGAGGCGAGGATGCTCAACCACAACTACATCGGGACCGAGCACATCCTGCTCGGCCTGATCCATGAGGGCGAGGGCGTCGCCGCCAAGGCGCTCGAGTCGATGGGTATCTCCCTTGAGGCGGTCCGCAACCAGGTGACGGAGATCATCGGCCGTGGCCAGACCGCCCCGGCGGGTCACATCCCCTTCACCCCGCGCGCCAAGAAGGTGCTCGAGCTGAGCCTCCGTGAGGCCCTGCAGCTCGGCCACAACTACATCGGGACCGAGCACATCCTGCTCGGCCTGATCCGCGAGGGCGAGGGCGTCGCGGCCCAGGTGCTCACCAAGCTCGGAGCCGACCTCAACAAGGTGCGCCAGCAGGTCATCCAGCTTTTGAGCGGCTACTCGGGTGGTGAGCCGGGTAAGGCAGGAGCCGGCGTCGGTGAAGGGTCCTCCCAGGGGTCCCGTGAGGGATCGACGATCCTGGACCAGTTCGGGACGAACCTGACCCAGGCCGCCCGCGACGGCGACCTCGACCCGGTGATCGGACGGGCGAAGGAGATCGAGCGCGTCATGCAGGTCCTGTCGCGCCGTACCAAGAACAACCCGGTGCTGATCGGTGAACCCGGCGTCGGCAAGACCGCGATCGCCGAGGGCCTGGCCCAGCGCATCATCGCCGGTGAGGTTCCTGAGACGCTGTCGGACAAGCACCTCTACACCCTCGACCTCGGTGCCCTGGTGGCGGGTTCCCGCTACCGCGGTGACTTCGAGGAGCGGCTGAAGAAGGTCCTCAAGGAGATCACCTCGCGCGGCGACATCATCCTGTTCATCGACGAGATCCACACCCTCGTCGGGGCCGGTGCTGCCGAGGGTGCCATCGACGCCGCCTCGATCCTCAAGCCCATGCTGGCCCGCGGTGAGCTGCAGACCGTCGGCGCGACCACGCTCGACGAGTACCGCAAGCACCTGGAGAAGGACGCGGCCCTCGAGCGCCGGTTCCAGCCGGTCAAGGTCGAGGAGCCCTCCCTCGAGCACACGATCGAGATCCTGAAGGGGCTGCGCGACCGGTACGAGGCGCACCACCGGGTGACCATCACCGACGACGCGCTGATCGCTGCCGCGGAGCTCGCCGACCGCTACATCTCGGACCGCTACCTGCCTGACAAGGCCATCGACCTGATCGACGAGGCGGGCTCCCGGCTGCGCATCCGGTCGATGACCACCCCACCCGACCTGCAGGACCTCGACGCGGAGATCGACGACGCCCGCCGCCGCAAGGAGGAGGCGATCGACGCCCAGGACTTCGAGCGGGCCGCCTCGCTCCGCGACGAGGAGAAGCGGCTGATCGATCGTCGCTCCCGCCGGGAGGACGAGTGGCGCTCCGAGGGGCTCGACACGGTGCTGACCGTGGACGAGGAGGTCATCGCCGAGGTCCTGTCCACCTGGACGGGGATCCCGGTGCTGAAGCTGACCCAGGAGGAGACCGAGAAGCTCCTGCACATGGAGGATGAGCTCCACAAGCGCGTCATCGGCCAGGAGCAGTCGATCTCGGCGGTGTCGAAGGCGATCCGCCGGACCCGGGCGGGGCTGAAGGACCCCAAGCGCCCCGCCGGCTCCTTCATCTTCCTCGGGCCCTCGGGCGTGGGCAAGACCGAGCTCGCGAAGACCCTTGCCGAGTACCTGTTCGGCGATGAGGATGCCCTCATCCACCTCGACATGTCGGAGTACATGGAGAAGCACACGGTCAGCCGGCTGATCGGCTCGCCCCCCGGCTACGTCGGCTACGACGAGGGTGGTCAGCTCACCGAGCAGGTCCGCCGCAAGCCGTTCTCCGTGGTGCTGTTCGACGAGGTGGAGAAGGCCCACCCGGATGTGTTCAACACCCTGCTGCAGATCCTGGAGGACGGTCGCCTGACCGACGCCCAGGGGCGCACGGTCGACTTCAAGAACACGATCCTGATCATGACCTCCAACCTCGGGACCAAGAACCTCACCTCCCCGGCGGTCGGGTTCGCCGCCGAGGACGACGCGTCGATGTACGAGAAGATGAAGGCGCAGGTCGACGAGGAGCTGAAGAAGCACTTCCGGCCGGAGTTCCTCAACCGCATCGACGACACGATCGTCTTCCACCCGCTCAGCACCGACGAGATCAAGCAGATCGTCGACCTGATGCTCCAGCGGGTGAAGAAGCAGCTGGCCACCAAGGGGCTCGACCTCGAGCTCACCGACCAGCTCAAGGGCTGGTTGGCCGACAAGGGGTACGACCCGCAGCTCGGGGCCCGTCCGCTGCGCCGCACCATCCAGCGCGAGCTCGAGGACCGGTTGTCCGAGCGCATCCTCCACGGCGAGCTGACCAGCGGCCAGCTGATCGTCGCCGACCTCGACGAGGAGACCGACAGCGTCACCTTCCGCTCGGTCGAGTCGCTCGAGGCCCCCGACACCCCGCCGGTGGAGCTGGCCGGCGGCGGCGACCACGACGAGCACGGCAACGGGAACGGCCCCGACGACTGACCCGGCCGGCGAGGTTCCCGCGAGGGGGTGGGCCTGAGCGCCCACCCCCCCGTGCGTCGCAGGGCCTGGCGCGAGACCCTGCCGACGGTTGCGCTCCGGCCCTCCCGCCCGTGGGGGCGGGGGCTAGGCTCGCCGCCGGACCCGGGCGCAACGGGAGGGCACGGTGGCCCACGACCTGATCGACTCGACCGAGATGTACCTGCGCACCGTCCTCGAGCTCGAGGAGGAGGGCATCCCGGCGCTGCGTGCGCGCCTGTCCGAGCGGTTGGCCCTGTCCGCGCCATCGATCTCCGAGGGCGTGGCCCGGCTGGAGTCCCAGGGGCTCATGCGGCTGGCCGAGGACCGCACGGTGCAACTGACCGCGGAGGGTCGGGCACGGGCTGAGCAGGTCATGCGCAAGCACCGCCTGGCCGAGCGACTCCTGGTCGACGTGCTCGGTCTGGAGCACGAGTACGTCCACGAGGAGGCCTGCCGGTGGGAGCACGTCATCTCGGATCGCGTCGAGCAGCGCCTGGTCGAGTTCCTCGGGAACCCGACCACCAGCCCCTACGGCAACCCGATCCCCGGCTCCGGTGAGGGGTTCGATGACATCGTCCCGCTGGCGGAGGTCGACACCGAGGTGGTGACGGTGCACTCGATCTCGGAGCACCTCCAGGCCGACGCCACGGTGATGCACGTCCTCCACCAGCACGGCATGATCGCCGGCGAACGTGCCGAGGTCGTCCGACACGAGGGCGCCATCGTGCTGAACCTCGCGGGGCATCGCATCGAGCTGACCCCCGAGGCAGCGCGCTTCGTCTACGTGCTGCCGGTCGTCACCGCGACTGACTGACCGCATCCGCGCAGCGGTGCAGCAGCTCGACGGTCTCGTCCCAGCCGATGCAGGCGTCGGTGATGGACACGCCGTGCCGCAGCGGTGTCTCGGGTGACCAGTCCTGCCGACCCGGTTGGAGGTTGCTCTCCAGCATCAGGCCCAGCAGCCCGTGATCGGGGCCGCGCCACTGGCCCACCACGTCCTCGACGACCAGGTGCTGCCGGCGGTGGTCCTTGCCCGAGTTGGCATGGCTCGCGTCGACCATCACCGGCCGGCGGAAACCGGTGACCTCGCGGGCGGCGTCCCGGGCCGCTGCGACCGTGGCCGCGTCGTAGTTCGGTCCGTCGTTGCCGCCACGGAGGACGATGTGGACGTCGGGGTTGCCCGTGGTGCGGACCACCGTGGTCTGGCCCACCCCGTTGATCCCGAAGAAGGCGTGGGGGGCGATGGCCGCGCTCAGCGCGTTGCGTGCAGCACCGAGGGTGCCGTCGGTCCCGTTCTTGAAGCCGATCGGCATCGACAGCCCGGAGGCCAGCTGCCGATGGACCTGGCTCTCGACCGTGCGGGCACCGATGGCCGCCCAGGACACCAGGTCGGTCTGGTACTGCGGGGTGATGGTGTCGAGCACCTCGACGGCGCAGGGCAGCCCCAGTCCGGTCACCTCCAGCAGGACCTGCCGCGCGAGCCGCAGCCCACGGGAGGCGTCGGAGCTGCCATCCAGGGCCGGGTCGTAGATCAGGCCCTTCCAGCCGATCGATGTCCGGGGCTTCTCGAAGTAGGTCCGCATCACCACGATCAGGCGGTCGGCCAGCTCCTGCGCCAAGGGTGCCAGCAGCCGGGCGTACTCCTCCGCGAGGCCCCGGTCGTGGATCGAGCACGGGCCCACGATCACCACCATGCGCTCGTCGTCGCCGCGCATCGCGGCCGCGATCTCGGCCCGGCTGCGGCGCACGAGGTCGTAGCGCTCCCGGGTCGCCGGTAGCTCCGCCCGGACCTCGGCCGGGGAGGCGACGGGTTCGAACACCTCGACGTGGCGATCGTCGACCGGCGACGCGGGCCCTTCGGCGGCGACGGTCAGCGTCGGGTCCTGGCTGACGTCCATGGAGTCCTCCTGGCGGTGAGACGGCCGACTGCCCGTTCAGCGCGCCGTCGCGCGACGCTACCGTCCTGGGCGCGGGGCCACGTGCGCGGTGGTGAGGTGTCACATCGGCCCCGCTGGCCGGCGGCCGTCGCAGCGAGGGTAGGGAGCGTCATGACCGACACGAGCACCACCACGGCTGCGGCAGCGGGCACCGTGCTCCTGGGAGGTGATCTCCCCGTCACGCGGATGGGTTACGGGGCCATGCGCCTGACCGGCGAGGGGGTGTGGGGCGAGCCGGCGGACCGTGACCGCGCGCTCGCGGTGTTGCGGCGTGCGGTCGAGGTGGGTGTCGACCTGATCGACACCGCCGACAGCTACGGGCCCTTCGTTGCCGAGGACCTCATCCGCGAGGCGCTGCACACCGGCCGCGGTGACGACCCCTACGGCGGCGTGACGATCGCGACCAAGGCCGGTCTGGTCCGCACCGGCCCCGGTGAGTGGCACCCGCTCGGCCGGCCCGAGTACCTGCGCTTCGCCTGCGAGATGAGCCTGCGGCGTCTCGCCGTCGAACGGATCGACCTCTACCAGCTCCACCGGATCGATCCGGCGGTCCCGGCAGCGGAGCAGTTCGGTGTCCTGGCCGACCTGCAGCGCGAGGGCAAGATCCGCCACGTCGGCCTGTCCGAGGTGTCGGTGGCCCAGCTCGAGGACGCCCGCAGCCACCTCGCCGTAGCCAGCGTGCAGAACCGCTACAACCTGACGGACCGAGGCTCCGAGGACGTCCTCGAGGTCTGCGCCGCCGCGGGGATTGCCTTCCTGCCCTGGTTCCCGGTCGCGGTGGGGGCGCTCGCGCGTGCCGGCGGGCCCCTCGACGCGGTGGCGTCGACGATCGGTGCCACCCCCGCCCAGCTGGCGCTGGCGTGGCTCCTCCACCGGTCACCGGTCATGGTCCCGATCCCCGGTACCTCCTCGCTCGAACACCTCGAGGAGAACGTCGCCGCGGCTGGGCTGGAGCTCACGCCTGAGCAGATGTCCGCCCTGGAAGCGGCGGTCTGAGGCTCCGCTAGCCTCCGCGGCCCTCCGCACCGCTCCTGGGACCCCTGCCACCGTCGATCGGATCCGGCCCCGTGGCCTCACGCTCCGCACCGGCTCCCGATCCCATCCCCGCGGCTCCCGACCCCATGCCGACGGCCCCCGACCCCGCCAGGCGCCACCGGCTCACCGAGGATCTCCTCGGCTGGGCCGAGGGGGTGCGGGCCGATCTGCCGTGGCGCGCGACCCGCGACCCCTGGGCGGTGCTGGTGTCCGAGCTGATGCTCCAGCAGACCCAGGTCGTCCGGGTGGTACCCCGCTACCTGCGCTTCCTGGCGTCCTTCCCCACGGTGTCGGACTGTGCCGATGCGTCGGTCGGCGAGGTGGTGCGCGCCTGGGAGGGGCTCGGCTACAACCGACGCGCGGTGAACCTGCACCGGGCTGCCCGGGAGATCGTCCGCCTCCATGGCGGGGTCGTCCCCGACCACCTCGATGCCCTGCTGGCGCTCCCGGGCATCGGCCCCTACACGGCACGGGCCGTGCTCTGCTTCGCGTTCGAGCGTGACCACGGGGTGGTCGACACCAACGCCGCCCGGTTCCTGGCACGGGCCGTGGCCGGCCACCGGCTGACGCCCCGGTCGGCTCAGGACCTCGCCGACGAGGTGGTGCCGATGGGGCGCGGGTGGGCGTGGAACCAGGCCGTGCTCGACCTCGCTGCCGAGGCGCGTGTCAAGCGGGCGCCACGGTGCGGCGAGTGCCCGATCGCCTCCTCCTGCGCCTGGGTCCGGGCTGGCGCCGAGCCTCCCGACCCGGCCGACGGGAGCGCCGGGACGACGCGGAGCCAGTCGGTGTTCGCCGGCTCCGACCGGCAGGGTCGGGGGCGCCTGGTCCAGGCGCTGCGGACGGGGCCGGTGGAGGTGGCCCGGGTCGCCGACGTGACCGGCTGGCCGGAGGAACCGGAGCGCGCCCGCCGGGTCGCCGATGCCCTGGTCGGTGACGGGCTGGCCGAGTACGTCGACGGTCAGCTGTCCCTGCCCGGCCGGATCCCGTGAGCGACCGCGTCACCCGGATCGTCGCGGACCACCTCGCCGCCGTCGGGGACGCCGCCCTGGACGAGGTGCTGCAGGCGGTCCGGGCGGCGGGCGGAGTCCGGGTCTCTCGGGCGGCGGTGGAGCGGGCCCTGGTGCGTGACCCGCGGTTCGTCGTGCGCGATGAGCTCGGTCGACGCCGCTGGGCGCTGGTCGAGCCCGGGGTCGGCGGCACGCCGGACGCAGCGGGTCCGGCGTCCGGGCCGGTCGCCACGGGGCCCGCCGCGACCCGCAGCGCGCTGGACGCCCTCGATCTGCGGGCCTGGCAGGCCGAGGCGTTGGCGGCATGGTCGGTCACCTGTCGCGGGGTGATCGAGGCGGTCACCGGGACGGGCAAGACCCGGCTCGCGATCGCCGCGGCCCGCACGGTGCTGGACCGGGGCGGGCGCGTGCTCGTCCTCGTCCCCACCCTGGAGCTGCTGGACCAGTGGCGGGTCAGTGTGGGGGAGCTGCTGCCCCAGGCCCGGGTCGGTCGGCTCGGCGGGGGTGGTCAGGACGACCTGTTCTCGCACGAGGTGCTGCTGGCCACCCCCCATTCCGCCGCCGGCGGCCCGATCGATCTCCCCCCGGGTGTCGCGGGGCTCGTCGTTGCCGACGAGGCCCACCGCTACGGGGCACCGACCTGGGGATCGGCGCTGCCACCGGACCTCGGGCTCCGGCTGGCGCTCACGGCGACCTACGAGCGCGGTGACGAGGGCGTCGAGGAGGTGCTCGAGCCCTACTTCGGCCCGGTGGTGTTCCGCTACCGCTACGACCGGGCCGTCGCCGACGGCACCGTCGCCCCCTTCTCGATCGCGCTGGCCGGGGTCGCGCTCACACCGGAGGAGCAGCAGCGGCACGACGCTGCCGACGCCCGGGTCCGCAGCCTGCACCGGGAGCTCATCGGACCGCTGGGCATGCCCAGGGAGCCCGGCGCGCTGCTGCGGGCGGCGGCGGCGGTGGTCGCCGCGGCCGGGGAGCCCGGTCGGGGCGAAGGTCGCCAGACGGCGGCCTGCCGTGAGTACCTGCTGCGGATCCGCCAGCGCCGCGACGTCGCCGCAACCGCCGCCGCCAAGCTCGATGTCGTTCGATCGGCGGCGCCGGCCCTGCGAGGCGGTCGCTCGCTGGTCTTCACCGACACGGTCGACCAGGCGGAGACGGCGGCGCGGGTGCTGGTGGCAGCGGGCGTGGCGGCCGAGACCGTGCACGGCCAGCTGACCGACGAGCGTCGTCGCATCCGCCTGGCCCAGTTCCGTCGAGGACGGATCGACGCCCTGGTCGCCCCGCGCGTGCTCGACGAGGGGATCGACGTCCCGGCGGCCGACGTCGCGGTGGTGCTGGCCGCCTTCCGGACCCGCCGCCAGCTGATCCAACGGCTCGGGCGGGTGCTCCGGCTGAAGCCTGACGGACGGGACGCGCGGCTGATCCTCGCCCACGCCCGGGGGACCGGAGAGGACCCGGCGCGCGGCGGGCACGCCGACTTCCTCGCCGAGGTCGCCGAGGTGGCCGACCGCATCGACCACCTCGATGTCACGGCGCAGCCCGACGCCGTCGGCAGGTGGTTGCTGTCCTGACCACGCGGGCCCGCGCGCCTGCGTTACGCTGCGCGGCGGTCGCACGTGCCGGACGGGGCGCGTGACGGTCCGGGCGCAGCGACGGGGCAGAGAGGAGCGGCACGTGGTGGAAGCGCCTCGTGATCCGACCATCCGCGCCGTGCTGGCGATGCTGGCGCCGGGGACCCACCTGCGCGAGGGCATCGAGCGCATCATCCGCGCGGATCGCGGCACCCTGATCGTGATCGGGTGGACCCCGCAGATCGAGCCCCTGGTCTCGGGCGGGTTCGTCATCGACATCGCGGCGACCAGCCAGCGTGTCGCCGAGCTCGCGAAGATGGACGGGGCGCTGGTGCTCGACGCCGACGCGA
>SLQK01000016.1 GCA_007131525.1 Nitriliruptoraceae bacterium
CAACGCCGCCAGACGGATCGCTGGGCGGCAGTAGTCGGTGAACACAAGGAACGACGCCACGTAGGGCAGGAACCCACCGTGCAGCGCGATGCCGTTGGCCATCGCCGCCATCGCGTGCTCCCGCACCCCGAACCGCAGGTTCCGGCCGAGGCGATCGTCGGCGGAGAAGTCCCCGCCGTCGGCCACGTCGGTGTTGTTGGAGGCGGCCAGGTCAGCGGAGCCACCGAACAGCTCGGGCACCACCGGCGCGAGCGCGGTGATCACCGCGCCGGAGTGCTGGCGGGTGGCGGCGTCGCCGTCCAGCGCGGGCAGCGCGTCGGTCCAGTCGTCGGGGAGCTGGCCCCGGACCACCCGGCGCTCGAACTCGGCCGCGAGCTCGGGCTGGGCCTGCCGGTGGGCACGGACCCGTTCCTCCCACTCGGCGCGCAGCGCCGCGCCCCGCTCCCTGCCATCGAGGTGGTCGGCCACCTCGGCGGGGACGTGGAACGGAGGGTGCTCCCAGCCGTAGGCCTGCTTGGTCGCGGCCACCTCGTCGTCGCCCAGCGGAGCCCCGTGGGCCGCGGCGGTCCCGGCCTTGGCTGGTGAGCCGTAGCCGATCACCGTCCGGACGGCGATGATCGACGGCCTCGGGTCGGCGTCAGCAGCCGCGATCGCGGTGCGCAGGGCATCGAGGTCGTTGCCGTCGCCCACCTGCTGGGTGTGCCAGCCGTAGGCGTCGAAGCGGGCCAGGACGTCCTCGCTGAAGGCCTTGTCGGTGCTGCCGTCGATCGTGATGCGGTTGTCGTCGTAGAGGTAGGTGAGACGACCGAGCCGCAGGTGACCGGCGAGGGAGGCCGCCTCCGAACTGACACCCTCCATCACGTCGCCGTCGGAGACGATCCCATAGACCCGTTGGGGCACGATGCCGATGCCATCGGGGTCGAGCTCGGCCGCCAGGCGCTCAGCGGCCAGGGCCATCCCCACGCCGTTGGCGAACCCCTGACCGAGGGGGCCGGTCGTGGTCTCCACGCCCGGGTGCTCGGGTCCGTACTCCGGGTGCCCCGGGGTGACCGAGCCCCACTGCCGGAAGGAGCGCAGGTCCTCCAGGGTGGGACGCTCGTACCCACTGAGGTGCAGGGCCGCGTACAGCAGCATCGACCCGTGGCCGGCGGACAGCACGAACCGGTCCCGACCGGGCCAGGTCGGGTCGGCCGGGTCGTGGCGCAGCACCTCGCGGAACAGCAGGTACGCCATCGGCGCACAGCCCATCGGCATGCCGGGATGACCCGAGTTCGCGGCCTGGACCGCATCGATCGCCAAGGTGCGGATCGTGGTGATCGCGGCCCCCTGGAGCTCGCCGGGGACGGGCTGGACGGGCGGTTCGCTGGTCATGACACCTCGCGGCAGACGTGCCGCCGATGCTAGTCAGCCGGCCCACCCCCCTATCCTCCCGCGACGCCCGACCGGGAGCCGATGCACGTGCCACCTCTGCCGCAGCGCATCACCTACCGCGTCGCCGTCGACCGCGCCCCCGGGGTGTTCGCCGCCGTCGTCACCGCCATCGACGACCTGGGAGCGGAGCTGGTCGGCACCGACACGACGAGCCAACAGCGCCACGTGGCCTTCCGCGACCTCACCGTCGAGGTCCGCGACGCGGTCCACGCCGACGAGATCGCCGCGGCGCTGGTGGAGCTGGCGAGCGTCGAGCTGCTGGCCATCACCGACGAGGTCCTGGCCGCCCACCACCACGGCAAGATCCGCGTCGAGGTGACCCGCCAGGTCAACGGTCCCCGGGACCTGTCCCTGGTCTACACCCCGGGTGTCGCGAACGTGTGCCGCATCATCGCCGACGACCCGGCCGCGGCCTACCGCCTGACCATCAAGTCCAACGCCGTGGCGATCGTCACCGACGGCTCCGCGGTGCTCGGGCTGGGCGACATCGGCCCGCTGGCCTCGCTGCCCGTCATGGAGGGCAAGGCGATGCTGCTGAAGTCCTTCGGCGACGTGGACGCCTACCCGATCCTGGTGGACGAGCGGGACCCCGATGCCGTCGTCGAGACCGTGGTGCGCATCGCCGGCGGGTTCGGCGGCATCAACCTCGAGGACATCTCGGCACCCCGCTGCTTCGAGATCGAGGGGAAGCTCCGCCAGCGCCTGGACATCCCGGTGTTCCACGACGATCAGCACGGGACGGCCGTGTGCGTCCTCGCGGCACTGATGAACGCGGCGACGGTCACCGGCCGCGAGCTCACCGAGCTGAAGGTCGTGGTGCAGGGCGTCGGCGCGGCGGGGGTGGCGATCGTGCAGCTGCTGCGGGCGGCGGGCATCGAGGACATCGTGCCGGTCGACATCGACGGGATCGTCGAGCCGCGCCGGCGGGCGGGGCTGGATCCGGTTCGCTTCCGGCTCGCCCGGCAGGTCAACCCGCGGGAGCTGACCGGTGGCCAGGAGGTCGCGCTGGCCGGGGCGGACGTGTTCATCGGCGTGTCCGGCCCCGAGAGCCTGTCGCTGGAGCTGGTGCGGACGATGGCCGACGACCCGATCGTGTTCGCGCTGGCCAACCCCGTGCCGGAGCTCCACCCCGACCTCGCCGCTGGCCACGTCGCGGTGATGGCGACGGGACGATCGGACTTCCCCAACCAGATCAACAACGTGCTCGCGTTCCCCGGCATCTTCCGGGGGCTGCTCGACGCGGCGGCGACCGCGGTCACCGACGAGATGAAGGTCGCGGCCGCCGAGGGCATCGCCTCGATCGTGGGCGAGGACCTCGCCCACGACTACGTGGTCCCCTCCCCCTTCGACCGCTCGGTGGTGCCGGTGGTCGCCGACGCGGTCGCGCGGGTCGCGCGGGAGCAGGGGCATGTGCGCCCCGGCTCGGGTGGGTCGCTGTCCACCGAGCGGCAGGCGGCGGAGCAGGATGCGGCGCAGCGCGCTGTGCAGCGGGCCGTGACGCGCCGGTTCCACGGGACCTGAACGGTGCGGGTCGGCCGGACCCGCAACGGCCCGCCGACGCCCGCACGGGGCCGGGCGTCAGGGCCCGGCCGTGCCGCCGTCACGGTCGTCGCGACCCGCCAACGCATCCCGGATCTCGCGCAGCAGCAGCACGTCCTCGGCGACGGCCTCCGGCTCGGGCTCCGGCTCGGCCTCCTCCTGCCGCCGGAGGCGGTTGTAGCCCTTGACGACCAGGAACAGCGCGATGGCCACCAGCAGGAAGTTGATCAGCGCGGTCAGCACCGCACCCACGCTACCGACCGGCACACCGGTCTCGGGATCGACGGCACCGAAGGTCAGCAGGGTGTCGAAGTTGGGCTCGCCGAACACCCACGCGATCAGTGGTGTGAGCACCCGCCCGGTGATCGCCGCGATCACCGACTGGAAGGCGACCCCCAGGACGAAGGCGACGGCCAGGTCGACCATGTTGCCCCGGGCGATGAACTCCTTGAACTCCGTGATCACGTGGTTGCCGCTCCTCGTCGTGGACGCGGGTGGGCGCCGGTCCACCCAGGCGACAGCCGACGCTAGCGGAGCGGCACGGGCCAGCCCCCGGCGCCGTGGTCGAACGGCCACGACCGACCAGCGCGGACCGCTCGTCAGCGGTCGCTGAGCCACCGGGCGAGCTCCGGCTCCACCTCGGCGAGCGCGGCCGTGGGTGAGCGCGCCACCCCATCGGGGCTCCGGGCGCGCGTGACCCTCAGGGCGTGGTCACCGCCGGGGACCACCACCAGCTCGGAGCGGCGTGGGAGCTTGCGACGGTGGGTCCGCAGCAGCGCCACCTCGGCGAGCGGATCGTGGTCACCCTGGATGAACAGGCAGGGCACGCCGACGTTGGGCCAGTGGTCGACGCGCAGCCGGTCGGGTCGTCCCGGCGGGTGCAACGGGTAGCCGGAGAACAGCAGCCCGGCCGCGGGCGTGCCGCTCGCCACGGCCAGGGAGGCCACCCGCCCGCCGTAGGAGCGGCCACCGAGGATCCAGTGCTCCTCCGACGGTGCGCCCAGCAGCAGGTGGGCTGCGGTCAGGATCTCCCGGAACCCCGGCACCGCCGTCTCGGCCCGAGGGGCTCGGCGACCCGCCTGGTGGTGGAGGAGGTTGGCGCGCACGACCCGGTGGCCGCAGCGCGCGATGGCATCGGCCAGGGCGACCAGTGGCTCGCTGTCCAGGCTGCCGCCGGCCCCCGGCACGAGCAGGACGGGCCGACCCTGCGGCCGCTCGGGTCGGTAGGTGACCGCGTCGACCACGCCGTCACGCGCCGCGGGGACCGCCAGCTCGTGGCGGTCGGTCGCGACCGTCACCGGTGCTCGGGCACGGTCACCACGACAGGGCAGGGCGAGTGCGCGACGACCTGGTGGGTCACCGATCCGAGCAGCAGCCCGCGGAACCCGCCGAGCCCCCGGGCCCCGACGACCAGCAGGTCAGCCCCCTGGGCCACCTCGCACAGCACGGCGGCGGCGCCACCCGAGCGCACCGTGCGGGTGACCGGCACGTCACCCGCACCACCGGCCCGCTCGAGCTGCTCGGCGATGACCTCGTCGGCCGCGGCCCTGAGCTCGTCATCGGAGGGCAGGGTGACCACCGCAGGCAGCGCGACCAGCTCCGGTGTCGGGTAGGCATGGACCAGGTGCAGCTCGGCCCCCCGGAGGCGGGCTTCGTCGAGCGCCCACCGCAGAGCGCGCACGGACTCCTCCGAGGAGTCGAGGCCGACGACGATACGAGCGGTCATGGCGATCCCCTCCCGAGGCGACGGTCCGACCCGGCCGACGATCGGCGAGCGATCGCACGGGTCATCACCTCGCAGGATGCGACATCGCCAGGACGCGGGCCAGGGACCTGCGACCCCGATGTGCAGGGCCGGTCCGGTGGCCGGTGTCGGCGAGCCTCGGGCACCGCCCGGGTGCCGCGTGCTCCCGCGCCTGACGGCACCCGAGGACGTAGGCTGCCACCTCGATGTCCGAGCGACCACCGCTGGGGAGGACCGCCGGCTCGCCCGCACCAGGGGTGGATGACCGTGAAGTACCCAGAGCATCTGCTCACCGACGGTGAGGAGATCCTGCGCCAGTTCCGACCCCACTGGAAGGTGCTCCTCCCGGCGCTCGGCTGGGCCATGGCGCTGGCCGCCGTCGCCGGCTTCATCGCTGCGGTGCTGCCCGACCGATGGAGCGCGGGGTGGTCCTTCGGCGCCTCCTTCGCGCTGGCCCTGGTGGTCTGGCTGGTGCTGTCCGGCCGGGCGCTGGTGGACTGGTACGCGACCAACTACGTGCTGACCAACGAGCGCATCGTGGTGCGACAGGGGCTGATCGCCCGCAGCGGGACGGAGATCCCGCTGGAGAACATCACCAACGTGCTGTTCAGCCAGCGTGTGCTCGAGCGGGTGCTCGGCTACGGCGACGTCATCATCGAGTCGGCCGGCAGCCAGGGCCAGAGCCGACTCGAGGACATCCCCGACCCCGAGGCCTTCCAGTCCGAGGTCTACCGGGCGCGCGAGCTGCGCAGCCTCCACTTCCGCTCCTCCAGCTCCGTGGCGGCCCGTGACGTCGTCGAGCAGCTCGAGGCCCTGGCCGACCTGCGCGAGCGCGGTCACCTCACCGAGGAGGAGTTCGCGGCCAAGAAGCGCAGGCTGCTCGGCGAGCTCCCCGGGGTCGACCCGGCGGAGGTACGGGAGCTGATCGACGAGGGGGAGATCGACCCCACCCTGTGAGGTTCGGCTTCCGGCCCGCCATCCGGCGCGAACGGACGCGGGCTGCCCACGAGCCTCCGTTCGATGGGCGAGGGCCGGACGTGCGCCCCGCATCCGTCATGGCGGCGACCGACCCGGCTGACGGGGACCTTGGCCCCTCGCAGTCGGGCATCGGCGCCGCGATGCTCGTCGCAGATCACCGCGATCAGGAGGACCCCGATGCTCGGCGTCAGCCTCAACGACCCGATCGGTCGGCTCGTGGGCGACCCGGTCGCCACGATCAGGCCGACGGCGACCCTGCGCGAAGCGGCCCACGCCCTGGCCGCCGATGCGGTCGGCCTGCTGGTCGTGGTCGACGCCCGGGGGGTCCGGGGGGTGTTCTCGGAGCGCGACGTCGTGACCGCCATCGCCGACGACGTGGACCTCGACGACGGCCGGGTGCGCGACTACGCGACCTCCGACGTGATCCAGGTCGAGGAGGCGGTGAGCATCCTGGACGCCGCCGCCACCATGTCAGAGGCCCAGGTCCGCCACCTCGCGATCGCCCGCCGCGGGATCATCACCGGGATCGTGTCGATCCGCGACGTGGTGGCGGTCCTGCTCGAGGAGCGCCACGTCGAGTCCGGCGCCTGACCGCCAGCACCGCCAGCACCACCAACTGCGGCCCGACGACCAGCACGGCGGGCCCGACCGGGCCGGCCACCGCCGTGGCCCCCGCCGACCCGGTCACCGTCGTAGCCGCGCCGTCCCGGCCGACTCACGCCACCGGCACGGCTGCACGCTCGGGTGCCGGTGGACCGGTGGGCTCCGGGGTGCCGTGGCGCGACCGGTCGAACCGGTCCCACAGGCCGAGCATGCTCGGCAGCACGAGGATCGACGCGACCACCGAGTAGGCGATGGCGTAGACGATCACGTAGCCCAGCTGCTCGAAGGGCACCAACGTCGAGGTGATCAGGACCCCGAACCCGATGGCGGTGGTCAGCGCCGAACCGGCCAACGCCCCGCCGGTCTGGGAGACCGTCCGCCGGAGCGCCGTGCTGCCGTCGTAGAGCACCCGCCGCTCCTCCAGGAACCGCGACGTGACGTGGATCGTGAAGGGCACCCCGATCCCGATCGACAACGCGGCCAGGGTGGCGGTCACCGGGTTGAGGGGGATCCCGGTCAACGCCATCGTCCCGAAGGTCAGCGCCAGCACGAGCCCGACGGGCAGCACGGTGATGACCCCGACCAAAGGCCGACGCTCGGCGATCGCGAAGTGCACGACGAGCAGGGCCATCGCCGCACCGAGGGCGATCAGCAGCGAGGTGATCTGGGAGTCCTCGATGTCGGCACCGATGCCGGCCTGGACGATCTCCGCGGAGGTGGGCACCACCTCGATGCCCGCGGACCGCAGCGGGGCGAAGGCCTCCTCCAGCCCGGCCGCCAGCTCCGAGGCACCCGCCTGGCCGGCGGTGGTGCGCAGGGTGACCCGAGCGAGGGTGTCGTCGCCGGCCAGCGCCAGCACGTTCCCGGCACCCTCCACCTCGGTGGCCAGGAACCCGTAGAGCGCCGCGACGTCGGCGTCGCCGTCGACGGTCAGGTCCTCGCGCACGCCGAACCGCGCGAGCTCGCCGGCCAGGTCGGGGTCCCCGAACGCCTGCCCGAGGACGGACAGCACCGAGGTGGCGTCGGGCTCGCCGGCGAGCGTCTCCACGTCGGCGAGCCCGCCCGCACGCTGCAGTGAGTCCACGAGGGCGTTGTGGCGGTCGGGGGTGGCCAGATCCCCGCGGAGCAGCACCTCGGTGGACTCCTCGAAGCCACCGTTGAACTGCTCGCTCAGCGTCTCGAACACCTCGAGCAGCGGCTCGTCCTGGGGCACGAAGTCGGTGAGGGCGAACTCGCTGTCCAGCTGGGTGAAGCCGTAGCCGCCCAGCACGACCAGGGCGGTGGCGACCAGCAGGGTGGGCACGGGGGCGCGCTCGGCCAGCCAGGCGGTCCGGCCGATGACGCGGGGCAGGGTCGCGTCCTTCTGGGTGCCGAGGGAGGCGACCGGCAGCACCCCCTTGGCGGCAGCGCGACGGTCGAGCATGAGCCGCACCGCCGGCAGGAAGGTGAGCGTGAGCGCGAAGGCCGCAGCGATACCGGCGGCCGCGAGGACCCCGAGGGTGGCGAGGAAGTCGACGGGGCTCGCGAGGTTGGTGAGGAAGCCGATCGCCGTCGCGGCGGTGCACAGCAGCAGGGTGAGGCCGACGGTGCGGTAGGAGGTCGCGAAGCCCTGGACGGGTGTCGCCCCGTGGCCGACCTCGGCCCGGTAGCGGGCGAGCAGGTGGATCGCGAAGTCCACCCCGAGGCCGATGATCAGGATCGGGACGATCTGGGTCTGCGGGGAGAACCCACCGATCAGGCCGGCGTAGCCGGGTCCGAGCAGCGTGCCGATGCCCTGCATCCACACCACCGCGAGACCGATGACGACCAGGGTCAGCCCGACGTCGGCGGCGGTGCGGCGTCCGATCCGCAGCCGCTGGCCGGCATCGGGCTTGATCCAGTAGACGAAGAACAGCACGATCAGGATGATCAGGAAGGCGGTGCCGAACAGACGGCCGATCTCGGGCCCCGGGTCCCCGGCGGTGAGCAGCAACCCGAAGGAGAAGGGGTCGACCGCGACCCCCTCGGCCACCTCGACGTCGCTGATGACGGCGGCCAGCTCACGTTGGCGGTCCGCGACGCCCGCGTCGTCGAGGCCCGCCGTGTCCTGGAACACCAGGATGAGGCCCGC
>SLQK01000136.1 GCA_007131525.1 Nitriliruptoraceae bacterium
GCCGCAGCGGTCGCCACCGCCTCCGGCGGTAGGTAGGGCAGGCGGAGCCGCAGCAGCTCCCGCGCGCCGAGCTGCTGCCGGGTGCGGTGGACCAGCTCGCCGTAGGTCAGCACCTCGGGTCCGCCGACATCCAGCACCCGACCGGCTGCCCAGGGATCGTCGAGGACCAACAGCAGCAGCTCCAGCAGGTCCGCCAGCGCGATGGGCTGGGTCAGCGAGGCCGACCAGGGCGGATCGAGCTGGACCGGCAGCCGGGCAGCCGCCAGGAGCAGCTCGTAGGAGGCGCTGCCGGCACCGAGGACGATCCCGGCACGCAGCTCCGTGACGGGAACCGGTCCCTGCCGCAGCTCGACGCCGGCCTGCTGCCGGGCGTAGAGGTGCACCGAGGTGGTGCTGAGCCGGGACTCGTCCACCAGGCCACCGAGGTAGACCACGCGCCGCAGGCCGGCCAGGTCGATCCCGTCGCGGAACGCCGCCGCAGCCTGCCGCTCGCGGGCGACCAGCTCCCGTGTCGAGCCGCCCATGCCGTGGACGAGGTAGTAGGCGGCCACGGTCCCGTCGGCGGCCCGCAGCACCGCCTGCGCGTCCTCGACACGGCCCTGCACGACGCGCACGTCGTCCCGCCAGGCGGCGCGCAACCGGGCCGGCTCACGCACCAGGCAGGTGACCTCGTGGCTGTCGGCCAGCAGCCGCGGGACGAGCGCACCGCCGACGAACCCGGTGGCTCCGGTGACCAGCAGGTGCACGGCGGCTCCTCTCGGCGGTGGCGGCGTGGCCCACGCCGTCGCTCAGTCGTGGCGGGGTGACGCTCCGAGGGCGACGGCCAGGAGGTCGGCGGCGCGTCGGCACTGGTCGGCGGTGACGTCGAGGTGGGTGACCAGCCGCAGCAGGTGGGGGCCCATGGCCCCGACCAGCACACCCTGCCCGCGCAGCTCGTCGACGACCGCGGCGGCAGGCCGCTCCCCGGTCGCCACGTAGACGATGTTGGTGGTGACCTCCGAGGGCTCGAGCAGCCCCGGATGGGCCTCCGCCAGCCGGGTGGCGATCGCCTGGGCGTGGTCGTGGTCCTCGAGCAGCCGCGCACGGTGGTGCTGGAGCGCGTGGGACCCGGCCGCTGCCAGGATGCCGGCCTGGCGCATCGCGCCGCCGAAGCGTCGCCGCCATCGCCGGGCCTCGGCGATGACGTCGGCGTCCCCGACGGCCAGGGAGCCGACGGGGGCACCGAGCCCCTTGGACAGGCAGACGCTGAAGGCCGTGAAGGTGCCGCCCACCGCTGCGGGGTCCTCCCCCGTGGCCGCCAGGGCGTTCCAGAGCCGGGCACCGTCCCCGTGGAGGGGCAGCCCGCGCTCGTCGGCGACCGCGCGGAGGGCGGCGAGGCGCGCCAGGCCGTGGACCGCGCCGCCGCCGCGGTTGGTGGTCTCCTCGACCGAGATGGCCCCCACCTCGGTGTTCGGGAAGCCGGGTGGCCGCAGCGCCGCGCGGACCGCGCCGGCCTCGAGCAGGCCGCGGGTCCCCTCCACGGTGCGGAACTGGACCTGCGCGTTGATGGCGGCGGCGCCGGCCTCGTAGGCCACGACGTGGGCGTCGGCCTCGCAGACGACCTCGGACCCCGGTGCCACGAGCGAGCGCAGCAGCACCTGGGTCGCCATGATGCCCGTCGGCGTGAGGACCGCGGCCTCCCGGCCGAACAGCCCGGCGACCTGCGCCTCGAGGGCGGTCACGCTCGGGTCCTCGCCGTACTGATCGTCGCCGACCTCGGCGGCGGCCATGGCACGGCGCATCGCGGGGGTGGGGCGGGTGACGGTGTCGGACCGCAGGTCGATCGGCCCGCTCATGCGCGGTGACCGAGGTGCTCGAGGAGGGCGTCGTGCATGCGGCGTCCCCCGGCGACCAACCCCGGCTGCGCTGCCCCACCGAGCTCCCGGTCCAGTTCGGTGACCACGCCGCCGGCCTCGACGACCAGCAGCCGGCCCACGGCCCAGTCCCAGGGGTGCAGGGCGAACTCGACGTAGGCGTCGGCGCGCCCGGCGGCGACCCAGGCGAGGTCGAGGGCGGCGGCCCCACCACGGCGCAGATCCCGGAACCGCGACAGCAGCCCGACGGCCTCCCGCCCCCAGTCGGTTCGCACGGCGCGGTCGTAGGCGAAGCCGGTGCACACCAGCCCGTGCGCCGGGTCGTCGACCTGCCGGACCTTGAGGGCGCGCTCGCCGAGCCAGGCACCCTGGCCCCTCGCCCCGTGGAACACCTCGCCGCTCGGGGGGTGCACGATCGCGCCGGCGATCGTGCCGTCGGCGTCGACGCAGGCCACGGACACGCACCACAGCGGCCAGCCGTAGAGGAAGTTGACCGTGCCGTCCAGCGGGTCGATGACCCAGGTGCGGCCGGTGCGGCCCTCGCGGGAGGCCTGCCCCTCCTCACCGAGGATGCCGTCGTCGGGCAGGGCGGCGAGCAGCGTCTCCACGATGGCGCGCTCGGCCGCGGCATCAGCCGCGGAGACCGGGTCGGTCGCGCTGGCCTTGTGCTCGACCTCGAGGTCGGCGCCCTCGGCCAGCTCGTGGGCGAACCGCTGGAGCAGCTGTCCGGCGCCGGTGGCCGCCTCCACCGCGAGGGCGCGCAGGCCGTCGGGGTCCGTGCCCGCTCGGCTGGAGTGGCGCATGCTGGCTCCTGGTCGGTGGCGGATGACGGACGCGGTCCCGGCTCACCGCGGGGAGCGTACTGGCGCCGAGGGCGACACCCCGTGGGCGCTATCCACAGGCTGCGCGGCATCCAGAACCACTCGGCGCGCAGGAGCGGCCAGGCTGGGCACCTCACCGACCGGAGGAGTCAGACCATGGACCTGTCCGCCCCGCCGCTGCCCACCTGGGAGCAGTCCGAGCGGTTCCTGCTCGACCTCGCAGCGGGCGACCTGGCCGCGGGTGGCTGGCCGCTGCCCACCCTGCTCGCCTGCATCGACGACGAGGCCGTGGCCGTCGACACCCTGCGCCCCTTCGACGAGGAGGGGCCCGTGCCCGCGCTGGTGGAGGTCCTCGCGCTGCTGCTGCCGCTGGGGATCAACCGCGTCGCGCTGCTGCTCCCCGGACGCGCGTGGTCGACGATCGACCCGATCCCGCCGGTGACCGACGAGGGCGACCTGCGGGCCAGGGTGCTGATGCTCGTGCAGGCCGACGGTCTGCACCGACCCTGCCGGCACGTCAGCCGGGTCCGCGAGCTCCACGAGGAGCCGGGCGACGGCCGGTGGCGGATCGGGGAGGTCGTCATCGAGGGGTCGGAGGAGCCCGAGGCCCCGGTGCTCGACGCGCTCGGCATCCTGCTGGACCGCCGCGACGAACTCCGTCGGGACACCACCGGCAGCGCGCTGGTCGCCCAGCTCGGGCGGGTCCTGCTGCTCGGGCACCAGCTGGCGCTGGCTCCCCGGCTGGCGGTCCCCCTGACCCACGCCAGCGCCCGCTGACCGGGACCGGGCGCCCGCCTACCCTCACCTGCCGACCCGACGGAGCCTGTGTGATGACCGAGCGACGGGACTGGACCGAGGCCCAGTGGCGGGCCGCCCTCGACCCCGAGGCCTTCCACGTGCTGCGGCAGGCGGGGACGGAACGGCCCTTCACCGGGGCCTACTGGGACACCACCACCGACGGCACGTACCGGTGCCGCGGCTGCGGGGCGGTGCTGTTCCGCTCCGACACCAAGTTCGATGCCCACTGCGGCTGGCCCAGCTTCTACGCCCCCGAACAGCAGGAAGCGGTGACCCTGCACGAGGATCGCAGCCTCGGGATGCGTCGCGTCGAGGTGCGCTGCGCGGCCTGCGACGGCCACCTCGGGCACGTCTTCGACGACGCCCCGGACCAGCCGACGGGGCTGCGCTACTGCATCAACTCGGCGTCGTTGGACCTCGAGCCCGACGACGCCGGCTGACCCGGCCGCTCAGCCGGCGTCGTCGCGGTCGAGGTCACCGTCGACCTGGACCTCACCGGACTTGACCTTGGCGCCGTACTCGTCGACGTACTCCTGCTCCGACAGCAGCATGATCTCGTACATGAGCTCGTCGGTGGCGGACCGCAGGACGAAGGGATCCTCGCGTCGGTCGTAGTAGCGGCTGAGGTCGAGCGGCTTGCCGTAGCGCATCAGCACCGGCCCCCGCTTGGGGATCCGGGCGCCGGTGGGCAGCGCGAGGTCGGTCCCGTGGATGCCGCAGGGGATGATCGGCACCTCTGCCTCCAGGGCCATCCGGACCGGGCCCGTCTTGCCGCGGTACAGCCGGCCGTCGGGGCTGCGGGTGCCCTCCGGGTAGATCCCCAGCAGTTCCCCGCTGCGCAGGATCTCCACCCCGGTCGCCAGGCTCGCGTCGCCCTCACCCTTGCCCCGCCGCAGCGGCACCACCCCGGTGCCCTGGAAGAACCACTTCGTGCGCCAGGAGTCCCAGTAGTCCGCCTTGCCGAGGAAGTACACCGGCCGGGGCACGTTCATCGGCAGCACGAGCGAGTCGATGAAGGACAGGTGGTTGCAGGCCAGGATCGCCGGCTCCACGCTGGGGACGTTCTCGAGGCCTTCGACGGTCACCTGGAGGTAGGGGTTGAGCACCGGCGGCAACGCCCGCTTCAGCGCCCGGTACATCCGTGGTGCGTCCCGCATCCCCGCCACGTGCGCCTCCTCGCCGGTCGCGTCCACCCGACCGCTCGCCGCATCCGTCCCGCCGGTCGTCGTGACCGGTCGGCTCCCTCAGCGCCCAGGTACGGACGCGATGGTCACTCCGCACACGGTGCGGGGCTGCCACCTCGCTAGCCTAGGGACGCACCCGGAGGCCGTCGAGCCTCGAACCTGAAGCACACGTCCCACGATCGACGCTCCGTCGACGTGGCGGGGACCACCGGCACCGTGATCGATCCGGAGGAGCTGTGGCCGAGGACATGGGCACCTGGCCGCCCGAGCAGGCGACGGTCCTGCTCGAGGTGCTGACCGAGGCGGGTCTGGCCCCTGAGGCCAAGCGCACCCGTGAGGGCGTGCTGGTCACGGTCCCCGACGAGCAGTCCGACGAGGCGCACCGCCAACTGGTCGCCAACATGGACCGCATCGCCAGCGCCGCGCGACAGCCGAAGGGAGCAGCCGGGCGTGGGCGCCGACCGCGGCCGGTCAAGGGTGCCGACAACCCGCCACCGAAGGACCCCCAGCAGCAGGCGGCGGAACGCCTCCAGCGGGTCGCACGGCCGGTGGGGCTGCTGCTGATCGCACTGCTGATCCTGGTCACCCTCGGGCCGCGGAACCCCGTCGTCGCCTTCATCGTGCTCGGCGTGCTGATCTACATCATCGGCAAGCGCGCGCAGCAGCAGGGCGGCGGACCCGGAGGCCCCAGCGGCGGGCCCCTGCGCTGACGCCCGGGCCGGCGCCCCGCCGCCGACGGCGGTGACCGACGCGACGGGTCAGGCCAGGGCCTGGCGCAGGAACGCGACCTGGGAGGTCAGCAGCCGCTCGGCGACCACCTCCTGGGGGGTCATGTGGGTGACCCCGGACAGCGGCAGCACCTGATGGGCACGGCCGTCGGCGAGCAACGCCGACGACAGGCGCAGGGTGTGGGCGGCCACCACGTTGTCGTCGGCCAGCCCGTGGATCAGCAGCAGCGCCGGCGGGGCGGCGCCCCAGGCGACCGCGCCCGGGAGGTGACCGCGCTCGTCCACCAGCGAGGACCGCCGGTAGGCCTCGGGCTGCTCGGCGGGGTGGCCGAGGTAGCGCTCGGTGTAGTGGGTGTCGTACAGGCGCCAGTCGGTGACCGGCGCCCCGGCGATGGCCGCCCGGAACACCTCCGGGTGACGCAGCACGGCCAGGGCGGCCAGGTAGCCGCCGAAGGACCAGCCACGGATCGCGACCCGCTCCAGATCCAGCCGGGGCTCGAGGGCGGCGACGGCCTGCAGCGCAGCGAGCTGGTCGGCGAGCACGGGCGTGGCCAGGTCGTGGTGCACCGCCCGCTCCCACCGCGGTCCCCGCCCCGGGGTCCCCCGCCCATCGACGATCAGCACGGCGAAGCCCTGGTCGGCCAGCCACTGCGGCGTCAGGTAGGCCTGGTTCGCGGCCAGGACCCGCTGCGCGTGCGGGCCGCCGTAGGGGTCGAGGAGGACGGGGAGCCGACCCCGACCGTCGTCGTCGGTGGGGAGCAGCAGCGCGGTGGCCAGCTGCCGGTCCCCGACCCGCAGCAGCCGCGGCCGGGCGACGACCTGCGGTCGCTGGGCGAGGACCTCGAGCGCGTGGACGTGCAGCCGCTCCGCCCCGTCGGCGTCCGGCGCGCGCCACCCGACGGTGACCGTCGGGGTGGGCCGGTCGGGCACCGAGGTGACCTCGACCCAGGGGGGCGGGGTCGCCGCTCCCCCCCGGGTTGGGCGTCCCGGGACGCGCCGCCGGACCCCGGGGCCCTCACCGGCGGTGGCGCTCCACACCCGCACGGATCCGTCCCCCACCACCTCGATGCTGTAGGGGTCGATGCGCGTCGGATCGTCGGCCGGGGAGGCCAGGACCTCCACCACGACCTCGGGCGCCCCGACCGCAGCGCCGTCACCGTCGGTGCCTGTGCGGGCCGAGAGCAGCTCACGGACCTGCAGTCCGGCCGGGGTCACCGGGGTGCCGTCGAGGCACAGCACCCGGGTCCCGCCGTCGCCGAGCTGCGGCCGGTCCTCCACCGTCAGTAGCCGCCGGCCGGCCCAGGCCGGGGCCCCGGGCACCAGCTCGACCCAGGCCTCGTCCCGCCAGGCGTGCACCTCGGTGGTGCGACCGGAGGACGCCTCCGCGGTCAGCACCCGGGCCGTCCGCTGGTCCCGGGGTTGGACGAGCAGGGTCAACGGGTCATCGCCCCAGCGCACGGCAGCCAGGTACTCGTCCCGGTCACGGTCCCACACCACCTCGGTGCGGGCCCCGTCGGCGACGTCGACGAGCCACAGGGACACCTCGGCGTTGCGGGTCCCGGCGGCCGGGTAGCGGTGGATGGTCGCCGGTGTCGCCGGGTTCGCGGGATCGGCGATCGTCCAGGCCGGGACCGCACGCTCGTCGACCCGGGCGACGGCCAGGCGGTCGCCGGCGCCCGACCACCAGAACCCGCGGTCGCGTCCCATCTCCTCGGCGGCGATGAACTCGGCCCGCCCCCAGCTCACCCCGTCCTCCACGATCAGCGCCCGGGTCCGCCCCGGGCGGCCGGGTCCGTCCTCCAGGGCGACGACATGGAGGCCGTCGACCGCGTGGTAGGCGATCCACCGGCCATCGGGCGATGGGCGGGGGTCGAAGGCCGGGCCGGCGGTGGGATGGGTCGCCACCGCTGCGGTGGCGAGGTCGACGGTGTGGAGCCGGCCACCCAGAGCGAAGGCCGCCACGGTGCCGTCGGCGTCCACCTCGTAGCTGACGATGCCAGCAGCCTGCTCCCGGGCGCGCTCGCGACGCGCCCGCTCCTCGGGGGGGATCGCGTCGTCGTCGGGACCGAGGTGGCGGGCGTCGACGAGCCGGTCGGTCCGGCCGGTCGCGGGGTCGTGACGCCACAGGTGGGTGACCGGGTCGTCGCCCCCGTCGGAGCGCAGGAACAGCACGGCTGGACCATCCGGCCCGACCAGGGGGGTGAACGCCCGGGGGATGCCCAGCGTGAACCGGCGGGTGCGCGCCTGCTGACGCGGGAAGCTGACCTCGCTCACCCCTCCTGCTCCCCGTCGTCCGCCGGGCCGCCGAGGTCGACGACGACCGGACGGTGGTGGCTGGCGACGGCCACCGGGGGGTCGGTCAGCACCGCGGCACGGTGCACGGTCAACGACCGGTCGACGAACACGAAGTCCTGCCGCGTGCTCGGGTCCGAGGTCGGGTAGGTCAGTCCCCGTCCCGTGCCGGCGACCGCGTGGGCGTCCTGCAGGCGGGCCGCCAGCCCGGCGGCGACGGGCGAACGGACCGACTCGTTCAGATCGGCGCCGATCACCGAGGGCTGCTCGATCGAGTCGAGGTAGTCGAGGAGCTCGTCGAGGTTGGTGCGACGGACCTCCGGACGGAGCCCGAACTGGACCGCGGTCACCGACAACCCGAGCCCGGCGACGCCGATGATCGCGTGGGAGGCCTGCCGTGAGGGGGCGTCCCGGGGGGTGGTGAGCGGCACGAGATCGGTGGCCCGCACCCGCACCGACGACCCCGCGAGGATCGCGGTGCCCGTCCCCCGACGGCCGGCGCGCACCACGATCTCCAGGGCGGCCGCGCGGGCGATCGCGCGCAACCTGCCGGCCGGCGGGATCTCGGTGAGGCAGACCACGTCAGGCTGCTGGGCGGCGAGGATGCCACCGACGGCGCCAGCATCCAGCCCGCCGCTGACGTTGTAGCTGATCAGCCGCATCACGCCGTCCCCCCCCCCCCCCCCCCCCCCCCCC